>CALGTK010000183.1 GCA_937904325.1 uncultured Planctomyces sp. | reverse complement strand
ATACCTTACGACGGCTGCTGCCATTTGATAGACGAGCACGAAATTCTGATAGCCACGGTCGCAATGACATCCGATGTCTCCTTCACTGCCGTTCCTGCGGGATAGAACTCTGAACTTTTTGACGTTGTCGTCGGCGACTTCGAGGTTCCAGCCTGGCAGTTTTCCCCGCGCCGTAGTTGGAAACCTGATGCTGTTCGAAGGAGCCCGACTCTATTACCCAGATTCATTCGCTGGCTGGTGCGAATTGCTGCGCCAGTCAGCCGGTTCTCGCAGAAACAGCTGGAACACTAATCCTGCGTCTGCTGCTTTAATCGGATCATCTTGATCTGATAGATATGTCGGATTGTTGCGAAGGACCGATCGTGCGGCATTTTCATGTTGAGCGACTGAGCAACAGTCAGGACTGCTCCGATCCACCGAGGCAGCGCATGACGCGAAACTGTCGAAAGCAGAAAATTCCAGCAAAACGTCAGACTGCGAGCATTCACAATAATTGGTGAATCATTTGTATATGATCTATTCGTTACAATCGGCACTGGTTAAGACAGGGTGTTCCAGGGATTGAACGAAGTACTGTTCAACAAATGTCCGGAATCCATCGGGAGTTGAATATTAAGGATAAAACTGGATAGTTCATTTGCAGGGGTTCCAGCGTTTTTTCTGATTGGCCTGCCTGTTACTGGAAGCGGACTGATGTTCACCGAGATCGAATGTTCACCGAGATCGAAAACAAACGTCTGGCACTGTGAACTTCGCTCCGAGCTCTTTTCAGAGGGTTCATAATTTGATCGGTCTCTACTGTCTTTCGGTCTCTACTGTCTTAATGAAGATGTCCTTTCTGGTTGACAATCCGGGCTGACACCTGGCCGAATTCAGGTTAAGCTTCAGAACCCCATATGCCGCCGCACTCTGTGGCTCCAAGGTCGTCTACAGCACGACCACCCACCTCAATCGTTACCCGCCTGATGCTCCTTCGGGAGTAATAGCCGATGCATCCCGACGAATGTCGGTCCCGCCTGCAACGGATAGAACAACATGAAATTTCGATATCGTCGAGCCAGCCGGGCGGTCGTTCCGGTTCTACAAACAGCTTCTACGCCTTCGACAACTGTTCGCCGTGGCGCTTCCGTCTGGACTGTCGTGCTGACGTTGGCTTTGGTCAGCTTGCCGGCCGCGATCTGGTCATCTGTCACCAATTGGTTCAGCGGCGAACCAGCTCCAGACTATCTGACCGCTGAAGTTGTCATGGGGCCGTTCGTGCATGACGTTGTCGAGCATGGTGAGATCGAGAGTTCCAGTAACGTCGAAGTTCGTTGCGGAGTTCGAGCGCGGAGTTCCTCAGGGATCAACATTATTGAGATTGTTTCCGAGGGTAGCCGCGTTCAGGCTGGTGACTTTCTAGTACGGCTTGATGATGCCGCATTCCAGACTGAGCTGATTCAACAGCAAATCACCGTGACCAACAGCCAGGCCCAGGTGATCGAGGCTCAAGCGGATTTCGAATCGGCTGGACTTGCCCTGGAAGAGTACGAGTCCGGAACGTTCCTTGAGCAGAAAGAACAACTCGAAAGCGCTCTCTTCGTAGCGCAGGAGAATGTTCGGCGAGCAGAAGAGTATTTGCAGTACAGTCAGCGGCTGGCCGAGCGAGGTTACATTCCGGAAGTGCAGCTGGAAGCTGATCGCTTCGCGGTTGAGAAAGCTCGAAAGGAAAAAGAAGTTGCTGATACCAAGCTAACGGTACTGCGAAAGTTCACTCGTGCGAAAGTACTGACGGGCCTGAAGGCTGACGTCGGCACAGCGAAGGCTCGTCTGGATTCACGGACAAAGACACTTCAACTTGACGATGTTCGGCTGAAAGAAATAGAAGGACAAATTAAAAACTGCGTGATGATGGCTTCCGTTGCCGGGCAGGTCGTGCATGCCAACGATCGTGATCGGCGCGGTTCCAGCGGCGACCTGTTGATTGAAGAGGGTCGACCTGTTCGAGAGCGACAAGTGATTATTCGCTTGCCTGACCCGACTAAAATGCGGGTCATCGCCAAAGTTCACGAGTCGCGCATCAGCCACGTCGCCGTCGGAACGCAGGCGAAGGTCGTGCTGGACGCCCTGCCGGAACTCGAATTGACCGGCAACGTATCTGCAGTCAGCGAGTACCCGTTGCCCAGTGTCAGCGTCTATACCGCACACGTTAAGGAATACGCTGTTGAAGTCGACATCATCGATCCGCCGGAAGGATTGAGGCCAGGCATGTCCGCTCAGGTGGCCATCATGGTTGCCCGTGAGACGGAAGCGATGACTGTTCCAATTCAGGCTGTTGTCGGGCGAGCCGGTCGTCAATTTGCCGCCGTGCTTAACGCTGACGGGACAACAGAATCCAGAGAACTCGAAATTGGGCACATCAACGAAGAAGCCGTAGTTGTTCTCAACGGGCTATCGGCTGGCGAAAGTGTCATCCTGACACCGAGTAACTACGAAAACCTGCTCGATCTTCCCGGTAAGGTTTCAAAAGAATCATCGGCAGTCGAAGTCGAGACTAACAAAGTTCCAGAACCGAAATCTCTCCCCGTCTCCAAGCCAGGCAATGAGAAGGTTCGAGCGAAAGACGGAACAAAGTCCAGTAAGACTCCCAGGCCTGACAAAACTAAATCAGGCAAACGGTCATGAGCACTGCACCGGATCTTGACGGACCGGATGTCGCTCGTCAGAAATCGGAAGCCGTTGGGAGATTGCTAACGAACTCGCCAGCAAATTCGGAATCTGCAGAATCCGAAAAGCTCGCGTTGCGGATTCACGATCTGCGCAAAGACTATTTCCTCGCCGGCGAAACGCTTCACGTTCTGAAGGGCATCCACCTTGATGTTCCAACAGGCGACTATGTCGCGATCATGGGCCCGTCCGGTTCGGGAAAGAGTACGTTGCTGAATGTAATCGGTTGTCTGGATCAACCAACGTCTGGCGACTATTTCATTGGTCAGGAAAATGTCGCCCAGCTCGACGACGATAGCCTCGCTGCCATCCGCTCTGAACGGATCGGGTTTGTCTTTCAGTCGTACAATCTGATTCCGCAACTGTCAGTTCGCGAGAACATCGAAACACCGCTTGCTTACTCTGGCGGCGGTACGACTGAAAGCAGAACGCGCTGTCAGGAACTTGCCAGCCGAGTTGGTCTGAAAGATCGAATGGGGCATCGCCCGCCGGAACTTTCGGGTGGGCAGCAACAACGGGCCGGCATTGCTCGCAGTCTGGTTAACAAACCGGACTTTATTCTTGCCGATGAAGCAACGGGAAATCTCGACACAGTTACCACCGAAGAAATTCTGATACTCTTCGATGCGCTCAACGATTCCGGAACGACCATCGTGATGGTGACTCACGAAGAGGAAGTCGCTCAACGGGCCCGACGAATCATTCGATTGCGCGACGGAGTGATCGAACTCGACGAACGATTGCGACCGCCGGCCGACTTAGTCAAAGCAGATGACTCGCCAGCACCGAGCACGGCAATACGGAAACGACAATCGAATGCGATCTTCCGTTTGCGTGACGTCAAAGTCGGTATCAAGAGTCTGATGATGCACCCGCTTAGGTCATTGCTGACCGTGCTGGGGATCTTCATCGGCGTCGCCAGTGTCATCTGGTTGCTGGCGATCGGCGAAGGCATCAGTGCGAAAGCTCAAGCTCAGATCGCGGAGCTTGGTGCCAACAACATTCTCATACGAACGTCGCGGCCACCAACCGAGCAACTCCGCGAACGGAAAGTGTATTCGTACGGGCTGACCCACGAAGACAATCACCAGCTGAAAGCAACGTTGCCGGGCATCGAGCTTGCAATTCCGTTTGCCGAACGCGGCAGTAAGGAATTCCGCTATCGCGAGCAATTGTTTCGCGGGGAGGTCCTTGGAGTCACGCCCGACTATCAGAAACTGTTCTCACTGGAGTTGGCCGACGGACGATTTCTGACGGACATCGATTTTGAACAGAAGACGAAGGCCTGCGTGCTGGCGTTCGACGTCGCTCAGGAGCTGTTCGGAATTGAAGACCCGGTTGGTAACTCAATCCATATCGGCCCGAACTATTATCAGGTTGTTGGTGTTGTCGCTGGACGCAACGAAATTGAACGTGTCGAGGGCTCTGTCAGCCGGGAAGACTTTGCAGACAATATTTACATTCCGCTCTCGACGTTCTGGGTGCGATTCGGAGATGCCTACTCATTCGGAAACAATGGTGGAAACGGGATCACTCAGATCACGCTCAAGCTGAAGGACGGCGTAAACCCACTCGCAACCGGAGAGGCCGTCGTCGATGCGCTGAAGCGAACTCACCAGTTTGACGACTACGAGATCACGATCCCGTTGGAGTTGCTCGAACAGGCACGCAACACGCGGCTGATGTTCATGGCAATGATGGGGCTGATTGCCGCCATCTCGCTGCTGGTCGGCGGGATCGGCATCATGAATATTATGCTGGCAACAGTGACTGAGCGAACTCGCGAGATCGGCATCCGCCGCGCACTGGGAGCACGTCGACGGGACATCACGCGGCAGTTCGTGATTGAGACGGTGATCCTCTCAATCGTTGGCGGAGTGACCGGAATCTTTGGCGGACTGACCTGCGGGCCACTGATCGAATCCCTTCGCTGGTCGATTACGCAAATGCTGCCGGAGGTAATGAAATCGCTGCCGGACACGGTTCAGGACATGACTCCGATCGTGATGCCGTGGTCAATTCCCGTCGCGTTTGGAATCTCCGTCGCCGTCGGCGTGATCTTCGGCATCTACCCCGCGCGCCGCGCCGCCGCCATGAGCCCTATCGACGCTCTCCGTCAGGTCGCCTGAGGTATTTGCAGGATAGGCCAGGCTACTTCTTTGTTTCGTAAAGCATCTCGATCTGATCTTCGGAGACCAGTTTCGGCCCATTTGAATCAGCATTAACCGAGTTTGCCTTTGAGCAGTCGCCACAGCCACCTTTGCCGGCGATCAGATTTCGGAACCGCGCAACCATCGACCACATCGCAGCTGCGACGCAGATCAAAACGGCGATCAGTTGCCAGTCGAAGTTTTCCATCACTCGATGATACCGGGTTGTTAAGAGAATGCTCGCCGGATCACGACATGAAAAAAACTGCACCGCCGACGGGCAGTCCCCATCGACGATGCAGCTTTGTACGGATCAACGTGGCTCTTCGTCACCGTCAATGTAGCCGGCTTCGCAAGAATTCGGTTTCACTGGACGGTCCCGAAGTCTTGCGACTCCGGCTACGACTTTCACGACGCTACTGTTTCTTCTCGTAGCCGAGGTTTGTGATTACGTCGTACAGTTCGTCCCACGTGATGAACCGGCGGCGGTTTACTGACTTGTATTCATCGATCGCGTCGCCCAGTTCAGCCGCTTCCGGGCTGGAGTGGTTTCGTGCGTCGCGAAACTGACGCCGGTCCGGCAGACCTTCCGGTCGAGCCTCGCCGGTCTTGTTTCGTCTATCTTCGAAAGCCTGAGACGATTGACCCGGCTGTTGGACAGCAGACACGTTCATTACGATGTTCCTTCTGACAGACATTCCTGGCGATCGCCATGCGAGCAATCGGCCAGCCAGCAGACAACTTGACGATTGTCAGTCGCCCGATTCAACTTGAGAAACTCACCCAAGCTTTCAACTCTAGGTCAGGATTCCGAACGTGGCAAATCGCGTTTCGAAAACGCATCTGATTCGTTGGATGAACCTCTGGTATAACTCAAACCGGAAATCGAGTCTCAATCACTGACGCGATTAGAACGGTAAATCACTGATGTTGGCAGGAATTGCTGTGATACTTCGAGTTTCTTGCCGCTTTTGTTCAAGACAATTTCGCAATCAATCTGCCTCATCGGACAGAGACAACGATGAAGATTACCATTCTCGGCGGCGGAGCCATGGCGACAGCCTGCTCGGTCCTTCTGGCCGAACAACCCGATCATTCCGTATCGATCTGGGCGAGAAATCCCGAATACGCCGCGCAGATGCAGCAGAATCGAGAGAACCAGAGACTGCTCCCGGGGATCTCGCTCCCTGACGCCATCACAGTCACATCGGACATCGCTGCGGTCGTCGCCGATACGGATATGATTGTTGTATCGGTTCCGACGGCTTTTCTGCGGGACGCTTTGACCGAACATCGCCAATCGTTGACGGCACCGGTTCCGATCGTCAGCGTGTTGAAGGGCATCGAAAACGAAACACTACTTCGACCCAGCGAAATAATCACAGAAGTGCTTGGCAACAATCGAGTCGTCGTTCTTGCCGGACCGAGCCATGCCGAAGAGATCGCTCGTCGACTGCCGGCGAGTGTCGTCGCAGCATCGGCTGATCACAGCCTCGCCGTGCAGGTGCAGGATGTGTTTTCGACTGATCGCTTCCGTGTTTACACAAATGAAGATGTCGTCGGCGTTGAACTCGGTGGCGCTTTGAAGAATGTTCTGGCGATCGCCGTCGGAATCTGTGACGGGCTTGGGTTTGGCGATAACGCCAAGTCTGCGCTAATGACTCGCGGCCTGGTCGAAATGACTCGGTTCGGTGCGGCCTTTGGAGCAGATGCCAACACACTATTCGGCCTGGCAGGCATCGGCGACCTGATCACTACGTGCGTCAGCGGTTTCAGCCGCAACCGCCACGTCGGCGAGCGTCTCGGCAAAGGTGAAACGCTGGACCAGATCCTCGACAGCATGTCTGCCGTCGCGGAGGGCGTGCGGACAACTCGAAGTGTCCAGCAGCTTGCCGACAAATTCAACATTGACATGCCCATCACCCGTGAAGTGTTCGAGGTTCTGTTCGAGGATAAGAACCCCAAAGCCGCCACCGACTCACTGATGTGCCGCCCACCGAAGGTCGAGTGACGTTATGCTGAAACGTTTCATTTTTACTGTTTGCAGGCCGGACCAGGTGCAGCGTCATTCCGGCATACGCGAACGATTAGCTCACTATTGCTGGAATGGCGCTGTGGTTGGTCCGGCCTACGAATTGCTCGCAAGTCAGTAAAATGTCGTTCGACTTTATCAATCCGTGGATGCTGGCCGGCCTGGCGGGAGTCTCGCTGCCGGTACTCGCACACCTGCTCAGCCGACAGAAGTACGATACGGTCGAATGGGGAGCGATGCAGTTCCTCGAAATTGGCCGCAACGCTCGACGAAGAATCAAGCTCGAAGAACTGCTTTTGCTGGCACTTCGCATGGGCATGATCGCTCTAATCGCGATTGCTTTGTCCAGGCCGTGGATGTCCGGTGGCCTTGCTGACACCTTCGCATCGAAGCCAGCGTGTGACATCGCGATCGTGATCGACAGCTCATACAGCACTGACTGGAATGCCAAAACTCAGACTCCTCGAGAGGATGCCGTCGCATGGGCGAAGGATCTCATCGACCGACTCGGTCCAGGTGAAACGGTTGGCCTGGTCGACGCTCGCGGAACCGTCGAAGCGAAAGTTCCATCGCTGACACGCGACCGAAATCGGATTCGCGAATCACTGGACAATCTCCCAAAGCCTTCAGGATCATCCCGTCTGAATGATGGGATATTACGAGGCCTGCAGATGGTCAACGTGGGAACTAACGTTTCGCGACACGTCGTCGTCGTAACCGATGGGCAGTTTCATCCGTGGCGAGACGCCGACGAGCACCTCTGGCTGCAACTCAAAGAACTACGAGAACAGGCCACGGTGCCGGCCGACGTCTGGTTGGTCAGTACTCGGAAACAGCAGGCTCGACAGAACAACGATGCGGTGGACCAACTGCAGCTCTCACGCGATTTGACTGTCGTTAACTTTCCGATCTCCATTCGTACTCGGTTAAAAAATTCCGGTGCGAAAGCAGCTTCCAATCGAAAGGTCTACCTGGAAGTTGACGGCCAGCGTCTGGCGGACAAGACGATTTCCGTTCGACTCGAACCCGACGGTCAGGCCACGATCGAGTTTGAGCATCGTTTTAACACTCCAGGTTCACATGTGGTTGCCGTTGCGATTGATGAAGACAGTTTACCCGGCGACGACTGGTCAGAAGCCGCGATCGAGATAACCGACGCGTTACCGGTTCTGCTGGTTGACGGAAGCAACCATCCGAATCCAGCTCGCTCTGAAGTTTTCTTTGCGAAGAGCGCGCTATCAGCCGTTGCTAATCCAACGCCGTGGATTGCTGCCCGTGTTGTTTCGGCAGTCAGTTTCTCACAAGCAAGCATCGACGATGCCCGGGTCATCATGCTAGCCAACGTTCCGCGACTGACTGACGAACAGCTCGACGTAATTAAAGACTTTGTAGACGGCGGCGGCGGGCTTGGAATTGCACTCGGCGACCAGGTTGAGCAGCAGTGGTACAACTCTCGGCTGTTCGATCGAGGCAAAGGGCCGTTGCCCGCGTGGCTGGAAAACGTCGAATCTGCACCTGCCGGAATTGATGACGCACCGATCACGATTCTCAGCGAAAGTCTCAATCTTCCGTGGATTAGTCGCTTTCAGACTGGAAGAGACGACGGGCTTCTGGATGCAAGATTTTCGCGTTGGTATTCAACGACGCTTCGGCCGGAACTTCCACCCGAAGATTCCGAATCGCCGAAAGAAAACCCTGATCAGGAACCACAGCCGGACAACCAAACCAGGAATTCGGACAGATCAGCTGCATCGATCGCCGGAAGATACTCCAACGGAAAAATATTTCTTGTATCCAGATCGTTCGGTCGCGGGCGAGTCGCGTTGATGACGTCGACACTCGACGCTGACTGGACGACGCTGCCGGCTCGGCCTGACTACGTTGCATTTCTGCACGAGTGGATATTCCAACTTGCTTCCGGTCGAGTGACGCGGAACGTCGATACAGGGTCACCTCTGCTTTATCCGATCGCTCAAGAGGACAAAGCAGACGACTGGGTCTTCATCGATCCGGATGGCCATGAACTCGAAGCGGTGCCCGCAGGAGATGAATTGCGACCAATGGTCCGGCTTGACCAGACTCAGCTGCCTGGCACTTATCGGTTGAGAAAGCGACCAATTGCGGGTGCAGACCCGAATCTGGCGAATGATGAATTCTTTGTCGTGAACTTCGACCGGGCTGAGTCTGAATTAACACCGCTCGATGACGAACACTGGGCTGAACTGACCGACGAAAACCGGCTACGTCGCATCGAGACGCCAGAAGAATTTTTCGAGTCTCTCGAAACGGAATCCTCGCGGATCGAACTCTGGCACCTGTTGCTGCTGGCGTTTCTGGCCATCCTGATTGGAGAAGTTTTCATGACTCGCCGGCTGGTTCAAGGCGGACACGTCTTCGTCGACGAACTTCCCTCGCACCCGTGATCTCGATCTGTGATTCAGTTTGATCTGCCTGGGCAGTTGCCGCCTCCACTACTCACCATCTGAATGGTTTGTCTCTGGCGACCTGTACGCGACTCCTTCTTTCATGACGAACACGACGTCGCGAGTTGCTCGGATGTCGTCGATGGGGTTGCCTTTGACAGCCACCACGTCCGCGATCTTTCCCACTTCGAGCGTACCGAGGCGGTCGTCGACTTTCAGCAGTCGTGATGCTTCAAGCGTTGCTGACTGAATCGCTTTCATCGGAGACATGCCGCCTTCGACCATCCATTCGAATTCCTGAGCGTTTTCGCCGTGTACCGAAACTCCGGAATCCGTACCGAATGCAATCCTTACGTTTGCCTTCACTGCGCGAGAAAACATCTGCCGCGCGACAGGCCCGATGGCTGCGGCCTTGGGACGAACGATCGCCGGAAAGTAGTCGTCTTCCTGAGCCTTCTCAGCCACCCACACACCGGCAGAGATTGTTGGTACGAGATACGTGCCGCGCTCTTTCATTAGTGTCATGACTTCGTCAGTCATGAATGTTCCGTGTTCGATTGAATCGACGCCGGCCAGCACGGCTCGCTTCATTCCCTCCGTACCGTGAGCGTGAACGGCGACTGTCATGCCGTAGTCTTTTGCCGTTTCAACGATGACTCGCAGTTCGTCCGCCGAAAACTGAGGATTCTGCCCATTGGCGGCGAGGCTGAGCACTCCGCCCGTAGCCGTCAACTTGATGAGGTCAGCGCCGTCTTTGTAACGTTGCCGCACAGCCTTCCGAGCATCGTCTGCACCGTTGACTACACCGTCGACAGGATCGGCATCGCGCCGATAGTCGCCTTTCAGTCCGTTCGTTGGATCGGCGTGACCGCCAGTTGTCGCGAGTGATTTTCCCGAAGTGAAGATACGAGGGCCGACGATCCAGCCTTCGTCGATCGCCTTTCGCAGCGAAACCGAGTTAACTCCGTTGTCGCCCAAATCCCGAACCGTCGTAAAACCGGCCATCAGTGTTCGCTTCGCGTAGACAGTCGATCGCAGAGCGTAATCTGCATTGTTCATGAAGAATCGGTCGGAATACACTTTCTTATGATGCTGAGACATCAGATGCGTGTGCATATCCATCCAGCCGGGAGTCACCGTGAAGTCACGTAAATCGATCAGCGTGTCGTCGCCAGACAGCTTCACAAAACCTTTATCGACGGAGACGATCTTTCCATCGCTGATCACCAGCGACATTTCTCGATGAAGCTTGCCATCGTGACCGTTGATCAATCGCCCGGCATGAATAATTGTCTCAGCATCAACTTCGACGACGGAGCCAAGCAGAACAGAAACAGCAACGATAACGTTCCAAGGCATACGAACTCTCCTGACTTAAGGCACCCTGTACCCACTGGCCGGTAACTGGATTTCGTGGCGAGTGTAGTGTCCCTGGTTCTATACGTCGCTCTTCGAGCGCCCTTTGCGATCAGGACGTAGCAATGGACAGACGATGTTTACTTAAAACATCTGGCTTCATCGATGCCCAGGACAAGTGGATGATCGAAGATGGAAAGCCCATCGCCACCTGACCCCGTCCTTGATCCGCCCAGCACGGCGCAAAGCTCTACTCGAAATTCACTACGTCGAGAACGCTTGAATAAGTGTCGGTCCAGAGCGAAGCATTCCGCCGCGGCGGGTACCAGCCCTCCAGCTTGCTGAGTTGCGAAATTAATTCTTCCGATTTTGAAATAACAATCGCATGAGTCGCGGCCTTAATCGAAGCACGGGCTGGCAGGTTTCGTTCGGCGGCATATCGGCCAGGAACTGGCTCCAGATCAAGGTGACGATTCGAAATGTGGATGATCAACGCACCATCGCTCTTGAGGCGTGACATGAAGATGTCCAGTGCGTCGGCGGTCAGCAGGTGAATCGGAATTGAGTCCGAACCAAAAGCGTCCAGCACAATGACGTCGTATGTCTCTTCCTTTTCTTCGGCCAGTTTCAGGCGACCGTCACCGATGATGACTTGCTGCTTCCCTTCTCCCTGCAAAAGGTAGGTAAACAGATTCGGATCCTGGGCAATGTCTCGAACTGCCGGGTCAATCTCGAAAAAGTTGAATTCGTCACCCTTCTTTGAGTACGTCATCAACGCGCCGGAACCAAGCCCGATCAGCGCGACTTTACGTGATGATTTCTCAGCTCCGGCCAGCGTTAGAGCTTCGCCAATCGGTCCGGTCGGCACGTAGTAAGTACGAGGAATCTTCTGCAGTTCGGTCGGCGCGATGACCTGCTCGCCATGAATCGTTGTCCCGTGAGCCAGCCTGTGGACTCGCAGGCCGCTCTCAGTGTCTTCTTCGTAAGTGACCTCGTGCACGCCGAAGAAGGTTCTCTTTCGAGCCAGCGAGTTTATATCTGGAAGAAGAGCCGGCGGAATTAATACCAAAGCCAGTGCCAGCGCGAATCCACGAGAGTGGTTCATCAGAAAGAAAACGCCCAACGCCGCAAAGCCAACGAACTGCGACGTTGTAGCCAGCATCGAAGCCCAGACATGAAAGAAGCAGGCGATCATCGCGGACCCGCATAGTAACACGGTCGCGGTAATGCGGACCGCCCTGAAAATACGCCCGGTGCCGACCGACGGACATTCCTGCTGTGTGAGAGCGGCAAGGACGAGAATCAATGGAAACTCAACGTACGAAGGGAACACGGAGGGAGCGATGATCCCGACAAGCGTCCCGCCAAGACAACCTCCCAGAGCCATCCAGAAGTAATATTCCGTCAGGTACTCAGTGGAAGGTCGATCGGCAGCAAGCTCGCCGTGCAGAACGATTCCACAGATTAGAAACAGGATGATCTCGACGACGGCCCGCAGTTGACTATCCGGTCCAGCGAGAGACATCCACGCGGCGATCATCAATGCGGGAAACAGAATTTGCCGCAGTCGGTCAAACTGCAGCAACGGCCGCCGCGCGAAGGCATTGATGTATGTTGCCAGGTAAGCAACCAGCGGAAGCACCCACAGCAGCGGCACCGCTGCGACGTCTGTTGTGATGCGAGTCGTGACTGCCAGCATCATGGCCGACGGGACCAGAGCCAGCATTACCCATCTCAGTCGACGGAAACTGGTCATCGGCCGGTCGATCATCTTCTGTGTGGAAGAATTGTCCTCGCCGTCCAGTCCCTTGCCCGAATTGTCGTCTGACGAAGGAATCGCTCCGGAACCAGGTTCACGAGCTGTCAGAACGCCGCACAGGATTGTAAGGCCGACAAGTGTGCCGTAGCCGACCGACCACGTTATCTCCTGCGCATCGAGATTAAACAATCGTTCGACCACAAACGGGTAAGCCAGTAGTCCGAGTATGCTTCCGCAGTTGCTGATTGAGTAAAAGAAGTACGGATCGCTGGCAAAACGATGGCGTGAATTGCTGAACCAGTGCTGCAGCAACGGGGTCGTTGTCGAAACCGCAAAGTACGGGCCGCCGATCGACAATGTGAGCATGATGAGAAGTCGGAAGGCTGGCGACGTCGCCGCTACGTCATCTTCGAGAAGCTGCATACCAACCGGAAGCTGCGCGAGCGTCAATAGAAGCAGCGAACAATGGACGACGATCTGTTTCTTTGGCGAGAGCCATTTCGTCGACAGCCACGTGTAGCAATACCCGAGCAGCAGTGTCGTTTGAAAGAAAACTGTGCAGGTATTCCAAACCGAAGGCGACCCGCCGAATTCCGGCAGCAAAAGACGTGCGAATAACGGCTGAATCAGAAAGACCAGTCCGGCACTAAGGAAGACGCCCACGGAACAGGCGATAAGAATTCGCTGACTCATAAATAAAACAGAATCTCAATCGGGGCGTCCGTCAGTAAAACGAATAGATCATAGTAGCCAGGGCGGTTCCGTCGGGTAACCTGACGACCAGCTTATGGATTCTTAACCACCACGAGAAATCCCAAATACATGAAAGTATTCTGCCGACCGGTCAGACTGTCTTTTGTGTATCTGGTGCCTTTTGTGGTTCACCTTTTACGAACGCTGTCAGGCAGAGCCTGACCTGCAAGATTATCCATCAAGGAGTCCTTCAGTTGTCCGGCATGTTGCGAAAGCTGCTTGGAGATCGTGGCGAGCGCGCTGCCGGGCGATTTCTGCGCCGAGAGAAGCGGATGCGGATTCTGGCTCGGCAGTTTTCCACTAAGTGGGGAGAACTCGACCTCATCTGCCTGGACGGTGACACCGTTGTCTTTGTTGAGGTAAAGACTCGAAAGTCGGATGAATTCGGGCATCCCACTGAAGCCGTCACCAGGAAAAAGCAGCAGAATCTGACAAAAGCTGCGCTGTTCTGGCTGAAGAAAAACAGTCTGCTTGAGCATCGTTCACGCTTCGACGTCGTTTCGGTCGTATGGCCCGAGGGAGAAAAGACTCCCACAATCGAACACTTCGTCAATGCCTTCGAAGCAGCCAGCGTGGGGCAGATGTTCTGACGCCGGTCACTGGTTTTGACCCAGGTGCAACGAAATTCAGCTCGCGTGACTCCCCGGGCAGTGCGGCTATAATCGCACGTTAATCGGCGTCATTTAGGTGTGGGGTGGGGATTGCACATCCTGCACATTTCTGCCCAGCTCACTCTGTTTTTACTAAGCGAACAAGCGAATTGAGGTTTTAGAGGATGGAAGCGGAACTCAAACAGAGCTGTGAAGATCTGCTTGAGCGGATTGGCCACCTCAAGACTTCGCTCGATCTCGACGGTCAGCAGAACCGTCTGACCGAGATCAACCAGAAAATGGCTGCCCCCGGATTCTGGGACGATTCCGAAAGCGCGCAGAAAACGACGACGGAACTCAGTTCGCTAAACGCTTCGATCAAGCCGCTGGCCGCTCTGGTGGGCGGAGCCGAAGAATTGGAAATCCTCGTTGAGTTTGCCGAGGAAGATGATTCCGACGAAAACGTTTCCGAGATTCAGCGACAAATCGATGCCATTCAGATCGACCTTGAACAGGTAGAACTGAAAGCGATGATGGGTGAACCCGAAGACTCGTGCGGGGCCTACATTCAGATTCAGGCTGGAGAAGGTGGAACCGACGCGGCGGACTGGGCAGAAATGCTGCTCATGATGTACGCTCGCTGGGCGGAGTTGAAGGGCTTCAAAATTGAAGAACTGGACCTCTCACCGGGTGAAGAAGCCGGCATACGCAGCGCGACGATTGCCATCCGAGGCGACTTCGTTTACGGATACATGAAGGGCGAGATCGGCGTTCATCGACTCATCCGAATCAGCCCGTTCGATTCAGCGGGTCGCCGCCAGACATCGTTCGCAGCCGTTGATGCGACTCCCGAGTTGAATGAGGGAGCCGGCATCGAAATCGACTACGACAAGGACGTTCGCGAGGACACTTATCGATCCAGCGGGGCGGGCGGGCAGCACGTTAACAAGACTGATTCGGCCATTCGGCTGACACATCTTCCGACGGGTGAGGTCGTACAGTGTCAGAGCCAGCGAAGTCAGCACAAGAACCGTGCTCAGGCTCGTAAGATGCTTTCGGCTCGGTTGTACCAGGTCGAAAAAGACAAGAAGGACGCCGAAACCGCCGCCAAACGTGGAGCGAAATCACGCATCGGATTCGGTGGCGAGACGATTCGGCATTATGTGTTACATCCGGACCAGTATGTCAAAGATGCTCGAACCGGGCACAAGTTTGGCAACCCGGCCAATGTATTGAACGGCGAAAACCTCGATTCATTTATCGAGGCTTATCTTCGCTGGACAATCGGTCGCGAATAAATTGTCGCTCCCCTGCCAGCAATCGAGGCGAGCGTGGCACAGCAACCAATATTCGGCCAACCATTCAGTGGTGGTGTCGGCTGCCCGCTGGTCTGCGAGTTCGTCGTCGAGACTTTCTTTCGCGGAAAAAGAATCGACACGTTTCTCGGCAAGCACCTGAGAAACTATTCGTCGTTTCGACTGCAGCGAATGATCAAAGCCGGCTGCGTGACGGTGAACGATGTTCCCACCGAAACCGCATATCGAGTCCGTCCGAACGAGGTCATAAGAATTCGACTGATCAGTCCTCCTGATCGAGTCGCTGTCGCGGAATCGTTGCCGCTCGAAATCGTCTACGAAGACCCCTGGTTAATCGCCGTCAACAAACCGCCCGGTCAGATCGCTCATCCCGGTGGCGACTTCGCGGGTAAGACACTACTTAACGCCGTTCAGTTTTACCTTGACCAGCAAACACCTCTGCCAGGACTGATTCGTCCCGGAATCGTGCACCGCATTGACCGTCAAACCAGTGGCGTCATGATCGTCCCGAAGAACCACCTGCCTCATCGAAAGCTGACCCAGCAGTTCACGCGAGGCGAAATTTCGAAAACCTACATCGCCATCCTTCGAGGCTGCCTTCCTGAAGACTCTGGCCTGATCGATTTTCCAATCGGAGTCGTCCCAAACTATCGCTGCACACTAAGCTGCGCTAAACCGATTGCCGTCGACGCCAGGACTGCGCAAACGAGATTCCAGGTCCTTGAACGTTTTCGCGATTATACGCTGGTCAAAGCTCGACCGTTGACTGGGCGGCACCACCAGATCCGCATTCACTTTGCGGAGATCGGTTTCCCACTTCTCGCCGACGAGTTCTACGACCTGTTCGGACTGATCAAAGACGGAACTCCTCTTGAACTCTCACCCGATGATCCTGAACCGATCATCAAAGAACCGACAGAGCCGTTTTATGATCCGGATCTGCCATTAAGAAGGCATGCCCTACACGCAGCGTCCATCCAGCTCGATCATCCCATCATGGAAATGCCGATCGCCTTCGAAGCCCCCCTGCCCGATGACATGCAGCAAACGCTGTCAGTACTGAGAAACAGGTGATCGTAGTATTACGCCACCGGATCAGCATTGCGAAACGTAAGATATCGCTCTTTCAGCATTGGGGACGGCCACTTTTCGTCGTACTCATCAAGATACGTCAGCAGTTCGTTTTCGCTGTCATTTCGCCAATGAGTTAATAGTGACGGAATCTCGTGGACCGCTTCCCATAGATCATTGATCTGCTGCCGTGTGACTTCGTCGCTAAGAGTCCAATTGCGTGTTGTGTAAGAACACAGAAAAATGGTCTCAAGTGCAGCTTTCAGGATATTTTGCGGTGGCAGGTCCATCTTTGGGTGCAATCAAATTGTCATTTGCTGAACACTGATTAATCGAAATGTCACTCGCCAAGTTTGTGGATCGTGTTGTGAATCACGCCGGATGCTGATTTGCCATTTGCACCTTTCAGGGCGTATCGGACCTCCATGCCCCAGGTTGGAGCGACGTCTGGAACGATCAGTTCGACAGTTCGGCCGTCTTTCGAAACCGCTGCCGATTCGATCGTCAGCTCATGCTCGTCGTAGTGCTTGGAACCGTAGTTTGCCGACCGTTTCAAAGCCCAGACTTTGATTCGATAGTTCTTTGGATCTGACGCTGAGGTTGCATCGACAGGATCTGAAAGAGCGATTGTCATTCGACGTGGAGTTGCTTTCAGGCTGAGCGGTAAGTGAGCGGGTTTGCCGGTGTAGCGAATTCGATAGATGCCGCCCGCCTGACGCTGAGCGCTGCCCCAGGCGACCATTCCGCAGGCGTAAAGCTGCCCGTCGTGCGGATTGAAGCGGCCTCGCATTAAACCTGTCGGAAACTGCGGAACAGGCAGCTCGCACATTCCACCCTGCATCTGGCCGTCCAGTTCTTCGTGCGGGACGACAAAAATCTTTCCGTAACCGTAAGACAGATTCAGCAGCGTTCCCTTGAACGGGCCCCACCGATCGGAGTCGCACCAAAGCAGCTCGGCCGGTGATCGATCGAAAGCGTTCGTGATCCAGCAAAGTGGTTGTTCCATTGCGTCATCGGAAGAGTCCGTGACGTTGTGATAGCCGAACATGTTTCCGTAGAAGCCACCTTCACGCACCCAGTTGATACGGTTTTTCGGGTTCCAGTGTCCTTCCTGGTCGGTGACGATGAACGAGCCGTCAGGGTTCAGACAGACTCCGTTCGCCGCACGAAAGCCGGCTGCGATGATGTCTGTTCTTGATCCGTCCTTGCTGACTCGAAGCAGCGTTCCGTGATGAGGAACCAGTGCCGTCTTCGCATGCCTGGCTGATTTTGCATAATAGAAGTTGCCAACAGCGTCGGTCTGCAAACCCATCGCGAACTCGTGAAAGTGGTCCGTCACCTGGTGATCGTTGTTGAAATTTTCGTAGAAGTCGGTTTCTCCATCGCCGTTTCTATCGTGCAGAACCGTAAGCTGATCACGGCACGTAACAAAGATCTTTCCGTCGACGTACTTCAGACCAAGCGGCTGAAACAAACCGGACGCGATCCGTTGCCACGTGAGTTTGGGCAGTTTCTCTGCGACAACGTCGTTAAAAGCGTTTGGTATTTTAGAAAGACCACTCACCATCCAGACATCGCCATCCCACGCGCACACGGCAACCCGATCACCATCAGGGAGGAAGTCAAATCCGGTCAGTCTTGTCTGTGCCAGCCAGGGGTTGTTTTCCGGATGCGTCAATACATCGACAGCAAACGCCCCATCGTCTGAACCGATCATTGGATTCGTGGTCAGCTTGACCGGCCAGCGAGCAGGCCCACCATTGAGGAGTTTTGCAAGATCCGCGTCTGGGTCTTCAATGGTGAATTCAGCAATGGTGTCTTTCAATGTCGATTCAGGGTCGGTCTGCTCTGACCACAGCGTAAATCGAAGTGGTTCCCGGCCAGCGGGCAACGTCAGGAGCAGCGTTCCATCGTCGCGAGAGGTGAACTGCGCTCCTTTAACGACTGGCTGAATGCCGACAGCAAGCTGCTGAGAACTCGCCGTGGGACGTTGGCCCGCTCGTACGATTCCCGAATGACCGTTGCCCGTGGCATCGACGACGTTGGCCGTACGTCCGCCCTTCGGAACTTTGCCAGACACTGCTGTTCCGTCGAGTTCCCAATGCGCCGTCAGTGAATCATCAATCGGCAGCGAACTGCTTGCCAGTTCTTTCTGATTCAGATGTCGCTGATAAAACCGAATGTCGCGGAGATCGCCGTCGAAAAATGACTGAGGTCGCGGAAAGTTGTCATTGGTAAATCCAATTCGAATGACGGATTCACGCAAAGGCTTCTGCGTCGCCAGCTCACGGGCTTGCTCGGATTTTCCGTCGACAAACAACTGAATCCGTCCGGACTCTGCGTTCCAGGAGACCGCAACGTCGTGCCATTTTCCGTCATTAACCCGGCGTTGAGACTGCACTGTACCAACCCAGCCAATATCAAACGCCAACTGTCCGTTCCTGACAAAGAATGTCTGGCCGTCCGGCACCCATTTATCGCCGGATTTCGTACGACTGAGAATCGTACCGCCCGCCTTCGTGCGAATTCGAGCAGTGATTGTGAAGTCCTTGCTGGTCGTATCAAAATCGCTTGAGTTCAGTATTTCGATAAATGACTTCCCGTCAAACTTGAGTGACTGTGCCTGTGAAGTTTTTCTTTTTCCTCCGTCGGCAGACATTCCATGCCGGACGGACAAGCCGGACGTCTCCAGATCGAGCGTTGCCAGGATTTCGCTTCCTTCGAGATGTCGCGCAACCTGCAGCACCATTTCGCGTGACCGCGGACCAATATTGAAAGTCCGTGTGAAGACCGGAGACCTGCCTGGACTTTTGCCCAGTGGCGTTGCCAGACCAGGCACTTCGCGGACAACCGTGTCGCCTAACGTGTACTCAATGATCGTTTTCTGACCGTGATGGTAGATGCCTTTCAAATGAGCCCATGACCTCGGTAGCGGTCCGTACTGTCGATCATCCCGACCCCGTAACCTTGGGTCGTCGAACGAACCGTTTGCGGGATTTGCCCAGCCTGGACCAGTCGGATTGGCAAGATGAACATCGCCTTTCACGCGAGGGTGAATGTTGTGACGTCCGTTCATGTGAATGCCCTGCCAATCGATAAAACCGGCACCGGTCCAGGCGGCGGCGACGCGCATCGTGTCATGATCGAAGATCATCCAGGACTGCCCGCGTGACACGCCACCTGGTCCTGGATCGAGCCGCACGGCAATGCCCTTGTACGCGAAGTTGGATCCGTCGTTGCCAACTTCGTATGTGTTCACGAGACTTGGGCCGTAGTCCATCGTGATCCACGGCTCGTTCTGGGTTGGCTCTGGCCCGCGAGACTTACCTTTCGGAAGTCCTGCAAGATACTCATCGGTCACTGAATACAGTTGCGTCGGGTTGTGCGATTTAAGATACGCCTTGCGAACGTAATGAATCACGTCGTACTTCTGTTGAGGAACCATCCAGGTCTGCCCGACCATCATCCCGAAACCGCGAGTCAGTGTCTGATACATCGTGTGTGGATCAGAGCCGTTTCGGAATTTCCCCGAGGCGAACTTCAACGAGGTTGGTAATGATCCGGGCTTGTCGTGTGTTCCGTGGCAGTTCACGCAAAGCCGATTATAAATCGCCTGTCCGCGTTTGAACGCTGCGTCGTCCAGGTCCGCAATCATTGCCGCGTGATCGATGTCTTTTTCGTATTCCGGAACCCGAATTGCGTAAAGTGACGCTGGTGGCTCCAGCTCTTTCGCACGCAACGCTCCACCATCGCGGATTTCAATCAGATAACGGATCAGGTCGAGAAACTGTTGCCGACTCGCCAGCAGTCCCACCTGACCGGGAGGCATGATCGATTGTTTGATCGGCTGATACTCGTCGATGTCGTCCCGAGCGAATTCGATTAACTTACCGAGTGGCCGACCTTCGCGAATGACGACTTTCGAAGGTGTTTCCTCCGCGACCAGGCCAGTCGTCACCTTGCCATCAACTGTGACGATAACAGCCGTTTGAAATTCCTTGCGAATCGATTTTGACGGATGAAGCACGGACTCGACGAGGAATTGATTCGTTGCATCCGGCCGTTTCTCAGACAGAGCAGGCCCCAGCGGCGATTTCGACCCATCGACCGAGTGGCACTGCCGGCAAGCCATTTGCGGTTGATAAAAGAGGACGGCTCCGCGTTTGGCGTCGCCGAATCGAGCGGCCTCGTCGGCAAGCTTTCCGGCAGGGCCACTCGTCAGTTCACGTTCGAGCTTTGAAATTGCATGCTGGCCGAATGCCGATGTTGTCATCAGACCGCAAGATATCATTAGAAAAACGCTGCAAGCTGGCAGGAGTGAGAATTGCATTTCGTCCGCCTCGAGGAAATGGAATTGGAAATCGCTTCGGAATCTTAGCGATTAATACTTCGACCTGCCCAACTTGTGCGGCAGAATAAGCCAACCGTTGTTCAAGCTGCTGGCTATTTCGAATTCGAAAGATTTCATCTACGTGATTCTGCATATCGACATGGATGCGTTTTACGCGTCGGTTGAAGAGCGCGATCGACCGGAACTTGTCGGCAAGCCGGTCATGGTCGGCGGTTCGAGCGAAGGTCGAGGTGTCGTTTCGGCCGCCAACTACGTCGCGAGAGAATATGGCGTTCACAGCGCGCTGCCGATGGCGACTGCAATTCGCTACTGCCCGCGGGGGATTGTGCTGCCCGTTCGGATGGATCATTACGCGGCGATCTCGCGGCAGATACGAAAAATATTCAATCGATACACGCCGCTGGTCGAACCGCTCTCGCTGGATGAAGCGTTCCTGGACGCTCGCGGCAGCGAGAAACTGTTCGGCACGGCTGCCGAAATCGGCCGCAGGATTCAGCAGGACATCTGGGACGAGACGCAGCTTGTCGCATCGATCGGTATCGCGCCGAACAAGTTTCTTGCCAAGATCGCCAGCGATCTCGACAAACCAAATGGCTTTGTCGAAGTCCCGGAAGATGGCATTCAGCAGTTCCTGGATCCGCTTCCCGTCAAACGGATCTGGGGCGTCGGCAAGCGCGCGGAAGAAATGCTGGCGAAGATCGGAGTCGACACCGTCGAACGACTCCGCAAAACGCCGCTGGCGTCACTGCGTCAGTGCTTTGGCGATTCGACCGCCAACCATCTGCACGAGTTGGCTTGTGGTCGAGACAGTCGCAGCGTCGTACCAGACCGCGAAGCAAAGTCGATCTCGCACGAGACAACATTTTCCGTTGACGTGACCGATTCCGAGGTCCTGCGATCCTGCCTGCTGGGCCTTACGGAACAGGTCGCTCGGCGGCTGCGCCGACACCAGCTTTATGGACGGACGGTGAATCTGAAAGTCCGCTACAATGACTTTCGTACAATCTCGCGAGCGTACACATTGCCGAATCCGTCGCACTCGACAACGGAGATTTGGGCCGCCGTTTCCGAGCAGTTACTGACACGCGTCGATTTGCAGACTCAACCTGTCCGACTGATTGGTATGGGTCTGAGTTCTCTGGCAAAGACTCGCGATTGGCAGAAAACGCTGTTCGACGATCGTTCCGAACGTGATTCAGAAATTGATGCAGCCACCGACGCGATCAAAGAAAAATTCGGCGGAGAAGCGATTCATCGAGGCTCGACATTTTCGACACAGCAGAAACCGAGCGAGAACCAGAAGCGGCAATAAGTTTTCAGTCTCCGAACGATACGAACTACGGAGACTCTTCGAACGAGAATTCCCGATAGATCGTTGTATCGTAGCTGCGGCCGTTGTTGAGCCGATAGATGTTCCAGCGGCTCTTGGCTCTAATGGAGAATCCGGGGCCGCGTTGCGGGATCGCTGGTCGGTAGGCGCTTCTGGAACTTGGCATCGCCTGCGGCGGCAGGGCGAACGAAGCGACGTGGCCGGCACTTTGATATGCTGCGGCTGGCGAGTCGCTGAACCAGGATTGCCGGAATACCCAGTTCGCGCCTTGAGCAGACAAAGCGCCCTGACAGAGTGTTCCAATAATCGCGTAGATGGCTGCTTTCAGAAACATGCGAAACTCCACGGAAGCGGCATGATCGCGGATAGTCCGGCGAGCACATTACGGAGCATGTTGCAAAATCGCAACACGCGTCACGGTTGACTTCGGCTGAATGTTGCGGCGAAGCAACAAATCAACAGCAAATCGACCACGTAAACAGGTTTCGCATAACCCGTGCCGTAATCAGCAAACGTCTCATCGGCGAACAATCACGAAGAGCATTGGTGCAGTTTTGCTGGTCGTTGCCGATCTACGAATTGATGTTTCGAACTCAGCATCCGGAAGTCTTGCGATCAGATGCTGGACACTTCCCGTTTCGTCGTTGCCGCCGTCGTGACCCGGGTATGCCAGAACGGTGATGATCCCTCCTGAGCGGACCAGTTCCAGCGCGATCCGCAGTGCCTTAATCGATGACTCGGTTTCAGTCGTTACAGCGTGGTCGCCGCCCGGTAGATATCCAAGGTTAAACATTACGGCGGCAACACAACCATGAAAAGATTCTGGAACGGCGTCCTTCATCCTGGCATGGCAGCATTGATGCAGGATGACATTCTGATATCCGACATCGTCCAGTCTCGCGGACGTACGTTGCAGAGCGTCGCGCTGCACATCGAAGCCAAAGACTCGGCCAGCGCTGCCGACGACTTCTGCAAGGAAACAAGTGTCGTGTCCATTGCCCGCCGTGGCATCAATCGCTGATTCACCTGGTTTAACGACTTCACGAACAAGAGTTTGTGCCTGCTCGGTCAGACGTGGAACGCGCGGCTTGTCTGACTTTGAGATTCGCGGACGGAAACGCATCTGATAATCAAGCTCCGAATCAATCGGAAGTCTCGCGAACAAGTGCGAGACAAGCTCAGATGCAATCAACGGTGCAAGCAGTGAGCCCTTCGAGCCTAAGCCGTTGAAAATCGCCAGTTGCGGGAACTCTCGATGTACGCCGATGATCGGTCGACGTTCGGTTACAATTGGCCGAACACCGGATTCGTGGCCAATGATTTCGAACGGGAGCTTGAGATACTTCTTGAGACGCTCAACGATTTCTGCTCGGCCTGTCGGCGTTGCTCCCAGATCGAGGTTCTCAAAGTCGTAAGTAGAACCGGCTTTGAAAATTCCATTCCCGCAAGGAACCAGCCAGACCACCTGGTTGACGATTCTTGTTTCCGCCAGACCATCGATCTTTAACGTCAGGATTTCACCGCGAGCGGATTTGTACTCGACGTCGTTGAACCATGGATTCTCTGCTCCGAGTGCTCCCTGACAGAAAATCACACGTTTCGCTCTGACATCTGGGTTCGATAGGTGGACGGTTTGATTTTCAATTTTAAGATCGGTCGCAGGATTCAGATTGGCGATTCGCAGCATGTCATTTGCCAGGAATTCTTTTCTCGAAGCTTCAAGATAAGCAGGCACGTCGAGTCGTCGGGCCGTTGGTAATTCGAATCCACCCAACGGTACGTCGATGGACGAATTGTCGACGAGTCTCTGTAGATGATGAATTTCGACAGGATGCTCTGACCAGTCCCGTCGCTCGAACTCTGCTTTCGATTCCTCGCTCTCGAACAATCGAACCTGTCCCGGTTGTGAAAGGAACCGCGAATTCGTTTCGGCCTCGACTCGACGGTAGAATTTTTCTGCGGCGGTCCATGTTTCTTCGAGTCGCCACGCTGGAACAAGTCGTTTTCCAGTCACGGGTGTCATCAACCCGGCTGCGACCCTGGAAGCCGACGTCCTGTCGTCACGGTCAACGATCACGCCGCGAAGACCCTGCCACTTCAACTGCCAGGCCAGCGTCGTTCCGGCAAGTCCCTGCCCGATGATCACAAAGTCGAGCGGCTGTTCTTCGAGCGGTTTCGTCACGTCAGTTTGCGCCAAAGTTTTTGAAGTGTGGCGACGCTGGAATCGTCAGGCCGATGTCCTCCGTAGGCGACCTGAGCGTACAGCAGGCTGACTTCGTGAGCTTCGGCAGAAAGCTTCAGCCGTCGCGACTGCAATCTCTGACCGAACTCCATTGGCGTCTGATCGGGAGTGCGTCCACAGTTATTTTCAAACGCCCACGCCTGCAACGCTTCGAAGGTGTACCTGACAAGTTCGCCCGGTGAACTTTGCGCCGCCTTTCCCGAGCGGAACGGATCGCTGAAAGCGCTGAACGGTCTCGGAGGAGCGACCGGCTCTTCAGATGCCTCTTCATCTTCTGCTGCTGAAGCAGCCGGTTTGCGCCCGAACATAGCGAGGAGTTCCGCCCACAGGTTCCGAAAGAATGCCGATACTGCTGGCCAGTTCTTAATCGCCATATAAATCACGCCGGCCGCAATCGCCGCATAGACCAGCCACTTGAAGAGCGTTCCCATGTTTTCAGCGAGCGAGTCCATCCAACTGCTGTCAGATTCCGGAGTCGACGAATCGGCTTGTTCAGATTCTGCGGCCTCTTCCTCACTTTCGTTTTCTTCACCTGCGTCGTCCGATGATTCTTGGGCCTCGTTCTGAGCCATCTGCTCATCGGATTGCTGATCATCCGACTGTGGATCGCCCTGCTGTTTGTCGTCGGAGTCTTCGCTCTGAGCAGTCTGCTGCCCATCCTGTTTTTGATCGTCGTCCGGCTTTTTACCATCGGACGATGCCTGCTGATCATTCTGCGAGGATTTTGTTTTCGAACCTTGCTCATCGTTCTGAGCTGTCTGCTTGCCGTTGCTTTTTTCGCCCTCTCCCTGTTGGCCTTCGCCCTGTTTGTCACCTGCCTGCTCACCGTTCTCGCCGTCGCCCTTCTGGTTGCCGTCGTCACCGTTCTGTGCATTCTGTTCGTCGTTCTGAGCTTCCTGGTTTCCCGGTTGATTTCCACCAGGTTGTCCCTGTTGATCCGGATCTGTCGCTGAACCCTGTTCAGCTTCTGCATCGGCTGGCCCCGACTGCTGACCTTCACCCTCGCCGCCGTCGTCATCCAGGAACGCCCAATCCGACGCTTCCTGGACTTCTTCGCTCACGTAATCAATCGCTTCGGCAATTGAGTAGTCGCCCTGAGGTCTCGGCAGCAGCAGAGCCACGACCAGAATTCCGATCGCGATTGCGGATCCCATCCCGACCCAGGTAGCAGCCATCGCGGTTGGCATTTCGATGTTGCGTTGTCGCAGATACCGCCGCAGACCGAGAAAGCTCGTCATTAGAAGTAGACCGAGTGCCGCGCCGACGTAAACCAGCAGGCACTGAAACGCAAAGTGACGTGAAGCCACATCCGTTGCCGGAATCCATACCTGCCCAAAGCCGTACAGCGGCAGCGCTGCCAGTGAAAAATAGACTACCCACAGCCCCGGAGCGTGCGGCTTGCCGGCTCGTTCAGACTCGTTGGTGAATAGCCGCTTCCAGAGTGGGACGTTCTTCTGTTTGTCGTTTTGAGTTTCAGTCAAATCTGTTGATTCGGAATCGGCGACAGGACTTGCTTGCGAGGCGGCATCAGCATCTTTCAGCTCGGCTTCGTCGGCGACACCCACAACCTGAAGCAGACCTTCGCCCGAAGCGTCTTCGGATTCGTCGATCAACGTGCAATCCCAGGTTAACTTGTCAGCACACCAGGCGACGACGCCCAGGCAGATGATCGGAACCAGCGGCGCATCGGGAGCGAATTTGAAGATCGTCAACGACGTCGCCCCGGCCAAACCCGCCAGAAACATGGCGGCGTGAGCTCGTCCATTCTCGATCGCGATTCTGGCAACAAGAACGGCACCGATGACAAACCAGAACAGGATCCAGCGAATTCGCGTCGGCCGACCGCCGTCGTAGCCCAGTTCCGCCAGAAACCAGACGAGGCTGCCGGTGAGCAACATGATCAGCGCAGGCGTGATGGCAATCGCCATGTAGTCCGCCAGTGTCTTATCAAGTTTCGGTCGAGCCATCGGGAGTCATGTCCGGAAAGTGGAACCGGAGTGCTAAGTGACCAAAGTATGAAACACACCACGAAGAATACTCACCTGAGCGTACACAGTGCTGCGAACCGTGTCACTGCGGCGCTGCGATCGAAGTGTATAACTACAAAGTACTCAAAGAAGAATATCGTGAAGAAAGTTTTGGAACTCAATGCCGCTCTCAAGGTGTCCCGGACCCTGACAAAGTCAAAAGGGCCTGCCATTTCAAGACGACTTCCGTCGGATAGTTTCCAGTGACTGGAGAGGCGGTTGAGAGCTGCGACCGCACGAGGCGCTCAGGAAGAAGTGTGCGTCGCTACAGCTCGAGCAACTCCGGGAGGAGGACGTCAGCGAATGCCTCGTCTATTACGTCTGAGTTCTGTGAGGATGACTGCGAAGCAGGCGGCAGCTGAAAGTCCGGTTGTTCTGCGGATCGCTGCAGGACTCCGCGTTCTGCAGGGCGAATGCCGCCGATGAGCAGGTCCGGCCCGACCTGCTGGTTGAAGCTGTCGTCGCGGTCGACTCCGTTAAGCCGATCTGCTCCCAGGCCACCGGCGATGTTGTCTCGACCGTTGCCGCCGAACAGTGTGTCCGCCCCACTGTCGCCGTCGATGACATCTCGATCTCCGCCGCCGAAGACGCGATCCGTTCCGTCGCTGCCGCGGATCGTGTCTCGCCCGACTCCGCCTATGAGTACATCAGACTCAGAACCTCCATCAATCAGGTCCTGGCCACCACTGCCAAAGACGGAATCGTTGCCGCCGTTTCCGTTGATGGTGTCACGACCATGTCCGGCAGTTATGAAATCAGCTCCGTTGCCGCCATCGACTGAGTCACGACCAGCTCCTGCCATGATCATGTCACCAGCCGATCCGCCCTTCAGTGTGTCATTGCCGCTGCTGCCGATAATTGTAACCGAACCAAGCGTGTAACCACTGGCGTCGATGCTGCTGCCTCTAGCCGCCGCGACCAGTTGTAAGCCTTCCAGAGCGATCAATGTCTCAGCACCAGCCCCCGGTACGGAGCCATCGGTCAGCACGATGTTGCTGCCGAAGACTTCTGCGAAGTCGCTTCCGGCTCCGCCATCGAGGACGTCCGCCGCGCTGCCACCAAGCAGAGTGTCATTGCCCGCCTGCCCGAGCAACGTTACGGGGATTGTCGCCAACGACGCATCGAGCCGGTTGTTTCTCGATCCGCCTTCCAGGACGGCCTGTTCGATATTGGCAAAGGTGTCCGTGCCCTGGCCGAATGTCTGTGTCGCCGTGATGGAAAGCTGCCCGTCTTCCGTAATTGTCAGAACGTCCGTTCTTCCATTGCCGTCGAGGTCATCGTCGCCGTCTCCGCCGTCAATAAGGTCGTCACCGCTGCCTGCCAAGATCGAGTCCTCACCTGTCCCTCCGGAAATGGTGTCGTTCTGAGAGCTGCCGGTGATCGTGTCGTCACCCGGTCCACCAGCCGCTACCAGTGACAGCCCGGTACCCAGGCTGGCTGCGTTCAGACGGTCATCACCGCGATTGTGATTCACGACGACTTGCTGGTTTGTAATCAGCGTCAGCGGGACTCGTACTTCATTGTCCGAAACCTGAGTCCCGACGGATGACACCAGTACGTTGTCGGGATCCACAATCAGCAGTTCGCCGCTCAGGACCAGCAGTGTGAGATTCTCCGGTAAACCGACAATCGAGTTGTCGTCTAAGACGAGGTTTCCTGCGCCGTCCAGCGAGACGGAAATAAAGTCATCGTCAATCGACGTTACCGTAATGGCCTGATCGCTTGCGAAGTCGAAATCATCGTCCGAAGCATCGGCGTCGACGGAAACTGTTACTGAAACGCTTTGGTTTCCATCTCTGACAGAATCCTCAACAGCAGTGACCACTACGGTCTGCGGGAAATTCCAATTGGAAGTTGAGAAGGTAAGCGTCGACGGGTTGACCGCGACGTCAGTCTCATCGCCGCTGGTCACAATCAGAACGACGTCTGACACTGGCTGGGTAGTCAGCACGACTTCAAATGAGTCCGTCGATCCAGACTCGCTGACGGAGGTACTGTCGCCAGATTCGGTCACCAGAAAGTCGTAAGAAACAACAAGCTGAATTCTTAGCGTTGCTGCTCCCTGTATGAAAATTTCGTAGACAACAGCGTCGATCGTCTGATTGGATTCCTGAGTCCAGCCGGCGCCGATGTTGACGGTGTCGTCACCGTCGGCGAGTACACTCAGCGTGTTGGAAGTGCTGCTGATGTTGATGACTTCCAGGAAGTCCAGCGTCAATGTGTTGGTCCCGCTGCCTGTAATATCGACGACTTCGATATCGGTGACCGTGTTGTCGGCAGTGGTTGTCAGGTCCAGCGTGAGACCGGACCCGTCCAGACGAAGGGTGTCCGCACCGTTGCCGCCGGCGACGCGTTGAAACGCGGTGCTGACGATGGCCAGTGTGTCGGCCCCTTCACCGCCGTACAGCACGTCCTGGCCGCCGTCGCTGATCAGCG
>CALGTK010000182.1 GCA_937904325.1 uncultured Planctomyces sp. | reverse complement strand
CCACCGGCAAATCCTGCTGTCAGATACGCCAGCATCTGCCACGGTGTCGAAATCGCATATGTGTCACCCTTGCTGATCACGATTCCCATAGACTTCATGGCTGGTAAAGACGCCATAGCCACCGCAGTCGATCCAAGATTCGTCACCCACCAGGTTCCTGCCGTAAGAATGGTGGCAGCCCACGCGCCGGAAGTTGTGGCGCCTCGCCAGAAGACTCCGAGCCAGAATGCCGGCGCCATCACAGCGTTGAGCTTCCATAGAATCTCCAGCCCCTGGATGACGCCACTCAGCCAGAACGCGTAGCCGATAGCCACGAGCACGACCGCCAGCCCGGACGCTCGCGCTACCCACAGATAGTGAGTCTCTGGGCGACCTGGAAAGAGGGGCCGATAAAGATTTTCTGTAACAAGCCCGGAAGCAGAGATCATGAACGAGTCGCACGAACCCATGACCGTAGCCAGCAATCCGGCCAGAAATAACCCGAGCAGCCCCGGCAACAATTGTGGAAGAAACTCCGCCGCCATCAGTCCGTAGACTTTGTCGGGCTCCACATCCGCAGCTCCGCGGTATAGAGCAAACGCAGCAAGTCCGGTCAGGCACCACGCAACGGTACAGATCCTTTTTAAAAACGTGCCGCCCATGAAGCCGACAGCGCCTTCAATTTCTGTTCGTCCAGCGGCGCACGTTCCCATGTTATGAGGCTGAACGGTGACACTCAGCAGGGCGTTGATCGCGATCATCCCGATGTAGAAAATGCCGATATCGCCTGGCGTTACCAGCGACAGCATGTCACGATCGGGCGCGAGGTCCGCAAAAGCTATACGCATTCCTGGTAAACCGCCAACCGCGTTAAGCACAACTGGAAGCAGCAGGAACGAAAACAACAGTGTTAAAACACCTTGAACGAAATCGGTAATAATGGCCGCTCGTAAGCCGCCAGCCAGTCCATACACGACAAACAGAACCGTCATCACAACGATAGCGGCTTCCGCCGAAATTGCCGAACCCGTGCAGGCTTCGACAACGGCCCCGGAACCTTTCAGCATGTTGCCGATCGTGACCACAAATTTGGCAAGCCCAAACACGCAGAACAGAATCGCGACGGAAGTTGCATAACGAGCGGCAAACACATCGGCCGTTGTCAACGCCCGAAATCGCCGCATCATCGGTGCGATCAACCAGAAGAACGGTGTTGCAAACAGCCACATCCACTGATACCAGATGCCGGACAACCCACTGGAGTAGCACTTCGAGGCAACTGTCACCGCCTGATCAGAATGCGTACTTGTACCGAACCCATGCATCAGCATCATGAGTTTCCCAAAGCGACGAGGCATGACGAAGTCCGCCATACCCTTCACCTTGCGACTCGCCCAGATTCCGAGCAGCGTGACGCCAAACAGATATCCGCCCAGCGCGATCCAATCAGCAGTTGCCAGTCCCATGCAGTCCCTTACTCTGGTGACGGGCGTTCCCAGACCGCCGGCAATGATTTTGATGCCTCGCCAAACGTCTGCGAGACAACAAATCCGCTGGCCTGCGACGTGTAGAAAATCCGACCATTCGAAACGACTGCGCCCAGACACTCCCGTGAATCGATCGCTGGTCCCGTCGAAACAAGTTCACCGTTCTTCGACAGGTCGATCATGTCCATGTTTGCACCGAGGACGAACGGTTCGGAAAGCGTAAAGCGACAGCATGCATAGTTGTGGCCGATGCTGCTCACAACTTTTCCGGACGTCCGATCGAAGACGTTCCCTTTTCCTCGCAGAGCGTTCGAAAAAATAAAGCGTGGACCGACCGTAACGACGTTCAAGGCAGACGTAACGGCGTCAGATTGCCAGACCAGTGAGCCATCTTTCGCATCCAGGCACCAAACGAATCGTTCGTCCGTGCCTTCCTTCGCGCGGTTGTAGCCGCCGATGTAGATCCGCCCGTCGCGTGAACTGAGTGTGCATTTGGAAGTGAGATAATACTTCGTTGTCAGCCAGTTGACCTTGCCTGTCTCTGGATCAAGGCAGGCGGTCAGGCCGTTGTGCTCTTCAGGGAGTCCTCGCCGTTTCCGCTGACTGGACGCGTACCCAAAGAATGTCGAGTAATATAGCTTTCCGTCGAGCATGCAGATTCCGCAGTCATTGCCGCCGCGACCGTACTCGGAAAAGTCTTTCTCCCACACAACCTTGCCGGTGTCGAGATTCCAGGCCCAGAGCCGCGGCCGATGATCTTTCGGGTAATACGGATTGTCGTTCGAGTAGATCCAGCTCATGACTTCACGACCGCCGAAGTCAGCCGGTGTTCCGCCAAACGTAAATGGTTTCTCTGATCCCTGGGCGGCGTACTCTCCAGATCCGGATGCGTAGATGGCGATGTTGCCGTGCGCGACCGGTGGAAACTGACGACTCCAACTAGGCGAGCCAGTAAATGGAGCTTCCCAGAGTAACTTGCCCGTAGCCGCGTCGAGGCAACGCATTCGCGACTGTCGAATACCGGCCTGTGGTATCAGCAACTTCTCGTTGAGATAGAGCGGCGAGGTAAAGGACAGATAAACATCGGGCCAATATCGTCGCCAGAGCATCCGCCCCGTGTCCTGCTCGACAGCGATAATCTGCCCCTCGGCCGTGTGTGTGTAGAGTCGCCCGCCTCCGCAAACAGGAAGGTGTTTGACCGTTCCTTCCAGACGCCTGGCCCACCGCATCCTTAAAGGCGTTTCCAGGCCCTGGTCGTTGGCATTAGTACCGCCAAAATCTCCGTAATTCGTATACCAGTTGTATTTACTATCGGCCAGTGGGCCGGTGAGTCGGCTTCGAATCTTCCATAGTTGGAGGTCATCCGAAGGCTGCTTTGCGCGACCATCTTTCTTGAAAACGTAAAGATGACCGTCTTCTGAGCCAACCACAACTCGGTCGTCAGCAACGGCAACCGGAGCGCTGATCGGTGCTCCAAAACCTGTTGGTAACGATCGTATCTCACCTTCACCCAGAGGTACGACGTAAACCTTTCCGTCCAGCCCGCCGTAGACCGCGTGATTCTTCGTCAAAACCGGAGGGCTGATCGATGGAGCCGGGCAGAGCACTTTCGGCTCGGCTACACCCATCGAATGTCGAATCAGTCCCCTGCCCTGCTCGGGCCGAACGCGGAACACGTCGTCGTTCCGAACACTCACCGAAGAAAAACCAAGCAGGCCGGGAATGCGAATCGACGTCTCCGTGCCCTTCACGAAATCAGTCTGCAGATCATCGCCATTCAGACGAAGTTTCTCGACGCGACCAGCATTGTCACGACGGTGCCATTGGACGTAGACGTTGCCATCATCGTCAGCGCTTTGCCCAAACGTCGCGGGGTACTCCGAACCTGCATATTTGGGGATCACGCCGACGTTCCGAAGTCGAGGAGTATCACCAGCATCTTCCACGAACACGGTTCGCCCTCCAGCGGGCATCACAACGACATTGCCAGACAGGCAAATGTCACGAGAGCACACAAAGTGGTCCCGCCAAGTCACACGGTCACCACGATGAGCCAGCCAGTCCGCACCGCTCCAACGATTGCCGTCAAAGCCGATGACCTCTTTTACGAAGTCCCATGTCCAGACGACGGTGCCATTTTTCTTTAGAGCAAAAATCTGTGCCCCCAGAGTCGCGACGTAGACTCGATCATTCCCTACGGCGGGAGCGGAAAATACTGGTTCTTTCAAGTCAAGACGTTTAACGACGGCGCCGTTCTCTCGATTCAACACATAGTAGTAGCCAGCAGTTGTTCCTATATGCAGAAACTTTCCTGCCACTGCCGGAGCTGCAACGTTATTACAATTGCCTGGCCCTCCCTCGGTCGCTAACCTCCATTGAATCTTTAACGTCGCAAGATCTATCGCAAAAATGACTCCCGAGCCGTCAACCACGTACGCCGTTCCGTCGCTGATGACTGGCGATGCGTAGATCCCATCAGATAGTGCAACTGTTCCGGCCAGACCAAGCGACTCGGGCACGACCTCGTCAGCGACATCTCCTGAGCGCTGTGCATTGCCCTGAAGCTGCGGCCAGCTATCACCTGCACGACTTACTGCAACGGGCAAGCTTAAGAGAAGACCTGTCAGCATAAAACGCGTAAATCCGGGCCAGTTCATGGCTGCCATCCTTTGCGTGTTTCTCAAAAGTTCACTGATTGGAGACGGGGCAATTTCAAACGTCCGAGGTTCTGAAAATGTACGACTGAATACGGGCTTTCGACGATCAATATATCTCATCCGCCAAACACTTCGATTGATGACTGATACCCCGCCAGCAATCCGATCGATTGAGCACGCTCGGAAAGCTTATGCAGAGCATTTTTTCCCGTGGTGCCCAAGTCGGTCGTCCACTCGTTGACGTAGAGGTCGACGTGTTTAAGCAGGACATCATCGTCGAACTCCTGAGCGTACTTCCTCATCGCAGGCAACGCAGCGTCGCGGTCGGCGAGCGCAAATTCCAGTGAATCGCGAATAACGCCCTGTACCTTCGCAATCACTTCGTCCGTCAGGCTGCGTCTGGCAACGATTCCACCCAAAGGCAAAGGGCAGTTTGTTTCGTTTTCCCAACGAGTGCCCAAATCCTCGACCAGCCCCAGTCCCAGTTGCTCCCAGGTGAATCGTCCTTCGTGTATGCAGACGCCAAAGTCTGCATCCTTACGCTGAAGCGTTGGCATAATTTCTGAAAACACGATGTGCTCAACTCGCGTCATCTCTGGATAGAACAAGGAATTCAACAGCGAAGCCGTCGTATGTTGCCCTGGGCACAGCGTTAGCTGCTTCGTATCAGTCGGAGTCTGACCTGACTCGGACGACAGCAACAATGGTCCGACTCCGAAGCCCAGAGCCGACCCACTGGGCAGCACTACGGTCTCGTCCGCCAGAAGCAACGCCGCGTGAAAGCTGGTTTTCGCTGCATCAAAGTCACCTTCAAACAGTCGATCGTTCAATCGCTGAATATCGATCAGCTCGACTTCAAAGTCCAGCCCCTGCCAATCGACACTTCGCGTCATCAGTCCGTGAAATGTAAACGTGTCGTTAGGGCAGGTTGAAATACCAATGTGAATTTTTTGACTCACAGTTTGTACTCTTGAAGCAATTGGATTCAGTGGACGACGTAAGTACGGACGCGTTGCGATTGTTGCTTATGAGCAGGGTTAACCTCGCCGCGAAACAAAATTGTGAGGCAATCATCCACTTACTTAGCCTGCGGAGCAGTCACCTGCAATCAGGTTGTGTACGACATCTGCCGCAGCTACGAGTGCCTCGTTAATTTTCCATTGCGATAATCGACGATCGCCAGCTTTGTTAGAGATTCCTCGCACCACTTGAACTGGGATATCCATCAACGAGGCCGCCATGGCCACGCCGAAGGCTTCCATGTCTTCCGCGACGGCGTTCGGAAAATGGCGAACCTTCAAGGCAACATCATCAGGGCCGGCCGATGCTGAACAGCACGACAGGAGTTGTCGCCGCACGGCATGTTCGCGTGACGGAGATGCGGCCAGAACCGGTTGCAGGCGAAGCACATCGCCGATCGTCGAACGAGTCTCACTACACGTGTCCGGGCCGGAATCCCACTGGCTCCAGCCGAGGTTGTTTGCCGTACGAAAGTCTTCGCCGCTGCCAACACCAATTCCGAAACACGCCACTTCGTCAAACACCGTGGCGGCTCCCATGGACAGCGACTCACCGATCGCTCCAGCGATTCCGACAAGGATGATCTTCGCTGGCTTGAACTCCGCGATCAATTGACTCGTCCTGGCTGCCGCCGAAACCGGGCCAAATCCACACAGGTGCAACGTGCCACCAACCCGCTGGGCAGGATTCTGCAAACGCGGGGCAAGGATATTCAATTCCGTCGGGGTAGGTACCAGAATGAGAAATTCAGTCATGTGGCTAGCGATTGATCATCGAGGTGGCCGGTTTGAAAAGATGTCCCGTCTCGCGAAAACGGAGCCGGTCGGGCATAATAGTCATCCAGATTCTCCTGAGAAGTCGCTTCCATCAGTGATCACAGAACCGAGGCATGCGGTGAAGTTTTATCTGAATCCGCTCATCGTTCCGTTTACTGCCTTCCTGACAGTGTGGTCCGCTCCACACGAAGCATCAGCCGTCGCCCCGGTTGACTTCGAACGCCAGGTCCGGCCCTTACTGATAAAACGCTGCGGCGAGTGTCACGGCCCGACGGAGCAGAATAGCGGCCTGCGTCTCGACGCCAGAAACTCAGCTTTCAAAGGCGGAGACGGTGGCCCGATCATTAAACCTGGGAAGTCGAGCGAAAGCGAACTCGTTCGCCGCATCACTTCGTCAGATCCCGATGAACGAATGCCGCCAGAAGATCCACCGCTGTCCAGAACTGAAATCGAAGTTCTGCGGCATTGGATCGACTCGGGAGCCAACTGGCCGGAAACGGATTACGACCGCGAGGCTGCGCACGACCGGCGACTGGAACACTGGGCCTTCCAGCCGATACGAAAGTTCACGCACCTGCCAACGGGTAAGTCCACAAAGGACATTCGAGACAAGGCCGCCCGGATCGACCGTTACATTGCAGTAAAACTCGCCGAACACGGGCTCCAGCCCTCGCCGCCGACAGACCGGCGATCAACGATTCGGCGGGCGTACTTCGACATGATCGGCTTACCGCCTGCTCCTGAAGATGTCGCCCGGTTCATTGCGAACGATGATCCGAACGCGTTCGAGGAACTCGTCACCAACCTGCTGAACAGCCCCCGCTATGGCGAACGATGGGCGCAGCACTGGCTGGACGTTGTTCGTTATGCGGACACGCATGGCTTCGAGGTCAACACGCCTCGACCCAACGCGTGGCCCTACCGCGACTACGTCATTCGAGCATTCAACGAAGACAAACCGTACGACCAGTTTATCCATGAGCAACTGGCTGGTGACGCCTGTGAGGCGGATGCTGGCACGGGGTTCCTGGTCGCGGCCGCTGTTCTTCTCCCCGGCCAGATTGGCAAAGACGAAGAGTCAAAGCGACTCGCCCGCCAGGATTCGTTGGACGAAATGGTCGTCGGAACCAGCTCGACGTTTCTTGGCCTGACGATCGGGTGCGCACGCTGTCACGACCACAAGTTCGACCCGATCACGGCAAAAGACTACTACGGGTTGCAGGCGTTCTTCGCCGGAGTCCGATACGGCGACCGTCCGATTCGTGATGCCGCACAGAAAGAACGACTCACTGCCGCCGGTAAACTCGGTGATCGAATAAAGGCTCTCGAATCAAAACTGCACGAGTTGGAGCCAATTGCGTTCGCAGATCGAACGCTGATGATCGATGAAGAAGACAAAGCTCGCGTTTCCATTCTGAAAACTCCCAATGGCCCGGGAACTAATCCACTCGGGACCGCTCGCGGGTACCTCAACGATGTCGGCGCTTCGACACGAGTCGGCAACATCAGCAAAGGGCGATACACGTGGTGGAACAATGTCCCGAATCAGGACGTTCTCGCGTACAATCCGAATGTTAAGGGGCAGTTTCGTCTCTGGTTGTCCTGGGGAGCCCACGGCAGTGGCGTCCATACTCGTGACGCCCGTTACGTTCTGGACGATGATGGCGACCTGACGACGACTGCCGATCAACGTGAACTGGCAAAGGTGGATCAGTATTACCCTGCTGAAGTCTCAGCAGGAACAACTGAAAAGAAACCATTGTGGAGCGGTCTGTCGTACGCTGAAACTGTCGACCTGAATTCTGATTCCCGGGTGATCGTACGAGGTGGCAACACAGGGACAGGTATCACTGCCGACGTGATCGTCCTGCAGGAAATTGACGCCTCAGCCAGGTTCGAACGTACGCCCTCAACGAGTGCCACCCCACCTGCAACATTGCCGCAGTTGCGGGAACCGGTGAATGCTCACATGAACACAGAACGATTCCGCGCCGTCCCTGCAAAGTTTGTTCGGTTCACAACATTCGAAACGATCGACCATAACAAACACGAACCGTGCATCGACGAGCTGGAAGTTTACGAGGCCTCGCCAGCCGCCAGAAACATAGCCCTCGCTTCACAGGGCACCGTCGCTACGTCGTCTGGCAACTATTCTGAAACTGGCAAACACCAGTTGAAACACGTCAACGACGGACGATACGGCAACGACCGAAGCTGGATTTCAAACGAGCACGGCGGGAGCTGGGTTCAACTCGCATTTCCAACGACTGTTGAAATCAACCGCATCGTCTGGGGCAGAGACCGCACCGGAAAATTCAAAGATCGGCTGCCGACAAAATACCGCATCGAAACGTCGTTGGACGGTTCGACGTGGATGACGGTCGCTCGACACGACGACCGGGTCCCAATGGGCACGCCGTTCGACCCACACCGAACTCTGATGCAGAATCGAAGGTCGAAAGCCAACGACGATCCCTCAGCGCTGATCACGGAACTGGAAAATTTGACCATGCAGAAGGCCGAACTGGAAGCCGTGCATACAGTCTACGGAGGTAATTTCGGCCCACCCGACATGACATTTGTTCTTCGCCGCGGCGATCCGGAACAGCCTCTCGAACAAATCTTCCCAACCGTACCGGCACTATTCAAGTCGCCAAAAGTTCCCGAAGACGCACCCGAACAGACCCGCCGGACTCGACTCGCTGACTGGATAGCTTCATCAGAAAACCCGCTCACCGCACGAGTCATGGTTAATCGAATCTGGCAATACCATTTTGGTACAGGTCTGGTCCAAACGTCCAGCGATTTCGGTTTGAACGGCACTCGCCCATCACACCCCGAGTTACTCGACTGGCTCGCCAGCGAATTCATCGCGAGCGACTGGTCAGTCAAGCATGTCCATCGGCTGATCCTGTTGTCGAAAACCTGGCGGCAATCGAGCTTCGTTGATGCTGATGCCGCTACGATCGATGGCGACAATAAATGGCTATGGCGGTTCGCGTCTCGACGTCTGGAAGGTGAGGCCATTCGTGACTGCATGCTGGCAGTCAGTGGCGAATTGAATCTCAAGACAGGCGGACCCGGTTTCAACTTCTTCAAGTCGCGAGGTGGGTTGAGCGGCTTCCCACCGGTGGACAAGTTCAGTTCCGAGGAACTACGCCGGATGGTCTATTCGCATAAAATCCGCATGGAACGAGTTCCCGTTTTCGGAGCGTTTGACTGTCCGGATGCCGGGCAAGCCACACCGCGACGCAATCAGTCAACGACGCCGATTCAGGCATTGAATCTGTTCAACAGTCCGTTCGTCGCCGATCGCGCCGCCCAACTTGCCAGGCGAATTCAAATCGAAAGACCGAATGATTCCAGGCAACAGGTTCGACGCGCCTTCAAACTGACTGTCGGCAGAGAGCCAACTGAAGTCGAACTGACAGCAGCCGAGAAAGTGGTCGACGGCCACGCTCTCGAGACTCTGTGCCGTGTCCTGTTTAACAGTAGCGAATTTCTTTTCATCCCTTAGTTCTCCGTCGCATCGTTTTTTTGTCGATCACCTCAACAATCGCGGAGTATCTGATGCCGAGTCGTCTGGAAGTGAGCCCTCTGACAAATGCCGGCCGAAGCCTGTTGGACCGCCGTCATTTTCTAGGCGACACTTCGTCTGCCCTGAGCGCCATCGCTCTTGCAGGCCTGCTGGCCGAACGGGAGTCAGTGGCAAAAGAATCGTCCTGGTCACCTCAGATTCAAGCAGATAAACCGAACGCCCCGCGGCGGCCACAGACGCCCCCAAAGGCAAAGAATGTCCTTGTCATCTTCTGCGCTGGAGCGTGCAGCCAACTCGAAACCTGGGACTATAAACCGGAATTGATCAAGCAGGACGGCAAGCCACTACCTGGCGGACCGTCAGTGACGTTTCAGGGGCCGGCTGGAAACCTGGCGCGGCCTCAGTACAAGTTCAGGCCTTACGGTGAGACCGGCAAGATGGTTTCGGACATGATTCCGCATCTTGCCAAACAGGTCGATGACTTTGCCTTTGTCCACACTCTAACCAGCATGTCCAATACGCACGGTCCGGCGGAAAACTTCCTGTCGACGGGGTTCGTTCAGGATGGGTTCCCAAGCGTCGGTGCCTGGGTCACGTACGGCCTAGGCTCGGAAAATCGCAATCTGCCGGCATTTGTCGCGATTCCCGATCCAAGGGGCGTCCCGCAGGCGAGTGTCAACAACTGGGGCTCTGGTTTTTTACCCGCAGTGTTTCAAGGGACGCCTTTCAGCGCCAGCCAGCCAATCAGCAATCTACTCCCGCCGAAGTCCATCACCTCAAACAGTGACCTCGCGGCAAAGGACCTGCTCAGGCTCCTGAACGACGAACACCTACGGAAGAACCCGCGCGACACCAATCTTGCGGCACGCATCGCCAGCTACGAACTCGCTGCACGCATGCAACTTTCTGTTCCCGAAATCAGCGATTTGTCAACAGAATCTGATCACACGTTGAACATGTACGGAGCTGACGATACGGAAGACTCACTCAAGTCGGGGTACGCGCGAAACTGTATCCTTGCTCGCAGACTCATCGAAAAGGGCGTTCGGTTTGTACAACTTTTTAACGGCGCCTACGCCAGCGGCGGACGCCTGAACTGGGACGGTCACCAGAAACTGCGAGAGCAGTACGACATCCATGGCCGAGTGATGGATCAGCCATCAGCCGCACTCATTCAGGACATGCGTCAAAGAGGCCTGCTCGATGACACGCTGGTTGTATGGTGCACCGAATTTGGCCGCATGCCGATGTTTCAGAAGGGGGCCAAAGGCCGCGACCACAATCCCAACGGCTTCACAGCTTTCCTCACCGGAGCCGGAGTCAAGCCCGGGACCAGCTACGGAGCAACCGACGAACTTGGCTTCAAAGCAATCGAAAACGTTTCGTCAGTACATGACCTGAACGCGACGATTCTCCACCTGCTCGGCTTCGACCACGAACATCTCACATTTCGCCACAACGGAATCGATCGCCGACTGACCAACGTCCACGGCCACGTCATCGACACTATTCTTTCGTGAGAGAAGTCGCAGGTGAGGCTCCGCCATACGGAATCTTCCGATCCGAACAGGAATCAATCGAAACCTGCAAGACCAAACCAGTCTGAATTCGTCAGCCGAAGTCTGGCCTGCACCACACGATGACAACTCACGACTTACTTTCGCTTGAATCGGTCCAGCAGAACAGCCGCCAGGATCAAGCCTCCGAATACGCATTTCTGTTCGTAACTGGCGACGCCGGCCATGTTGAGACCGTTCTGAATGACGGCGATAATCATGGCTCCGACCAGCGTCCCAAAGATGCGTCCTTCGCCACCGGCAAGGCTGGTCCCACCAACGACGACGGCGGCGATAACCTGCAACTCGTACATCTCGCCAGCGTTTGGTCTTCCGCCTTCGAATCGAGAAGCGTCCACGATCCCGGCCAATCCTGCCATGGCACCGCAGATTGCATAGACGAGAATCAGCACGCCAAATACTGGCACACCAGACAGTCGAGCTGCTTCGGGATTGCCTCCAACCGCGTAAATGTATCGACCGACGGAGGTCTTCGTCATCGTGATGTGTGCCAGAACGTAGAGCGCGAGCATCAGCAGAATCGGGTTTGGAATTCCGAACGTTGCTCCGTTTCCGAGCCAGCCGAACGCTGCCGCTTCAATCCTGACGGCTTCTGGAGTTCCCTCCGTTCCTCCGCCAAGCAAGGCGCTCTGGTATTGCACGGCGACGATCAGCGCCAGTCCGCGAGCAACCATCATCATCGCCAGTGTGACCACAAATGCGGGTACTCGAAACCATGTCACCATGACACCGTTAAAGATGCCACACAATGTGCAGACCCCAGTGCCGATCAGGCACGCACCAAGCAGCCCAATCGTTCCCGCGTCTGCTCCGCCAGCCATTTGCTGGATAGCCACGGCCGTCGTCACACCGCACAGAGCGAGCAAACTTCCTACGGACAGGTCAATGCCCGCAGTAATGATCACCAGAGTCATCCCAATGGCGATGATCGCAATGACGGCGTTCTGATTGATCACGTTGACCAGATTTTCACGTGTCAGAAAACTTGGCCATGTGTAACTCTGAGGTTTAAAAACTTTGATTCCTGAAATCCCCGGAAACTTATCGGCAGTCGTCTTCAGCTTCTGCGGTTTCAACGGCCCCCACCCGGACGCGGAATGATTTGTAGCGATTGCGTCTACCCTGCTGAACGCCCCACCGACCTGTTCCAGGGCCAGCCGAGCGTCCGTTGGTGCTCCATTCACGACGGCAAGCACGGTGCCTCCTCCCGTCTCGATGGCTGCACGCACGGCCTCTGAGTACGCACGATCCTGCACCGTGTCTCGCGTTATGACTACGACGGTTACCTGTTCCGACGAATCCTTCAGGATCGCCGCTGCAACTTCCTGGCCTGCTGCCGGAGTATTCGGATGCTGCTCTCCAAGCGTGACCACGCTGTAGTACGCACACAACGCAAGCAGCACAATGATCGAACCGTTATCAGCAATAAACCTCTTCACGAGATACTTTCCGTGTGAAAACACGCCGTGGCGTGAGTACTGCGACTTCTATTTAACAGCTAAATCCATAATTGATTCCTGAGTCGCCAACTTCACGTCTTCGATTTCTCCGGTCACTCGACCTTCATGCAGCACAATGATTCGATCGGCCATGCCGAGTACCTCGGGCAGTTCGCTACTAATCATCAGGATGGCCTTCCCCTGCTCCACCAGGTGACGCATCAGGAGATAGATTTCGAATTTCGCACCAACGTCGATACCACGAGTCGGCTCGTCGAAGATGATGACTTCGGCATCGCGTTCCAACCATTTCGCAAGGACGACTTTCTGCTGATTGCCGCCTGAAAGATTTCCCGCTCGCTGTTTCGGCCCGGAAACTTTGATCTGCAACTGCTCGACGTACGCCTGAAAAGCGTCTCGTTCACGTTTTTGTTGGATCAGGCCACGAACTGTGAATCGCGACAAGTTCGGCAGGCCGAAATTCTCCAGTACGCTTCGATTCAGAATCAGCCCCTGGCCCTTCCGGTCCTCGGTCAACATGCAGATGCCGGACGCAATTGCGTCACGAGGACTCTTGATACTCAGCTCTTTTCCATCGAGCGTGATCGTGCCTGCTTCGCGTTTGTCAGCTCCGAAAATCAGTCGAGCTGCTTCAGTTCGTCCGGCACCAACCAGACCGGTCAACGCGACAATCTCACCTCGCCGAACATTAAACGAAATATCCCTGACCTTCGGTCCACCAACCAGATTGCTGACGGTCAGGCCTGATCTTACTTCATTGTCGTCGGTTGCGACCGGCTTTGCGACAGCTCGGTTTGGAAACTCGTCCGCAAGCTTTCGCCCAACCATCAACTCGATAAGTGTATCACGTGTCAATTCTCCGATCGGTTTTGAATCAACGTACGTGCCGTCGCGAAGAACTGTGACGTGGTCGCAGATTGCGAATATTTCATCCAGCCGGTGGCTGACGTAAACAATGCCAATCCCCTGTGACTTCAATTCATCAACGATCCGAAACAAACCCTCAACTTCTCGAGGCGACAGGGCAGCGCTCGGCTCATCCATCACGATGATTCGTGAATCGAGCGATAGTGCCTTGGCAATTTCAACGATCTGTTGCTGAGCGACTGTCAAGTCTCGTACCAGCGCATCCGGATCCAACGCGACACCGATCCGGTCGAACAATTCCCGTGCCCTCCGTCGTTCTTTACCGGCTGGAACAATGCTGACTCGTCCGGGCTCCTGCCCCAGGAAAATGTTCTCTCGGACGGTCATCGCAGGAATGAGATTGAATTCCTGATAAATGATACCGATGCCCGCTCGCTGCGAATCCTGCGGGGTAATGATTTCCATGGGACGACCGTCAATTTCGATCACCCCAGAGTCCGGTCGGTGTGCTCCGCCCAGTACCTTGATGAGCGTACTCTTCCCGGCACCGTTTTCGCCGAGCAACGCCAGTACGTCCCCCGCTTCCACATCCAGATCAACATTCTTCAGCGCGTGGACGCCGGGGAACGACTTATCGACGCCGCGCATTCGAAGCAACGGCGGGTCTGATGAAGAGACCCGCGAATTTGCAGTAGAGGATTGCGGTCCAGTCACCATGAGAAGACCCGAATTCAATTCGGCAACAAGTCATACCCTGCCAATGTTCTCCGCGACCTCCGCGTCTGCCACTCGGCGATCGTGGAGAGATTCGGACTACCCTGGTGATTTAAAGGTTTGAATCAAAGAAACTTCGCCAGGAGCGGGCGCAGGTGTTGGCGTTTTCTGCAGGTCTGGATCTTTTTCGGCGTCAGCTTTCTTGTAGATCGCTGTCGGGATTAACTCGACCTTTTCGTAATCCTCACCATCCAGATATTTGACGATATTCTGTACCGAAACGACGCCCATCTGTTTCGGGAACTGAATAGGGTCGGCGTAAATCTTCCCTTCGAGAATCGCCCGCTTGCCATCAAGTTGACCATCAAAGCCGATGATCGTCACCTGGTCAGTTTTCTTTGCCTGCTTGAGCGCCGTCCACGCTCCCAGTGCCGATGGATCGTTGATGGCAAAGATACCTCGAAGGTTCTGGTGAGCCTGCAGCGCGTCCGACGTGGATTTGAACCCTTCATCAGTGAGACCGCCACCTTCGAGTTCTGACACAATCGTGATGTTTCCGCTCTCGCGATCCTTGTTGTGTTCGGCGAGGACTTCCGTGAAACCCTGAACCCGCAGCACGCAGGAATTAGCCTGTTTAAAGTGCAGAACAAGGACTTCGCCACCCGCGTCGCCGAGAGCCTCGATCATCGCGTCGCCCGCCAGACGTCCACCCTGGTAATTGTCCGTACCAATGTGACCGTCGACTTTGGCGTCTTCGGCTGCACATTGCAGATCACAGGTGAAGACAGGAATCCCCGCTTCGTTGGCTTTTCGGATGGCCGGTCCAATGGCAATCCGATCGGCCGGATTCAGAACGATCGCGGCGACACCCTGCGCAATGTAGTTGTCGATATGCTTCGACTGTTCATTGACATCCCGCTCAGCATCGTTGACGAGAACTTCGAAGCCGTTCGTCTTGCCTGCTTCGGTCATGCTGTCGGCGATGATCTTGAAGAACGGATTCTTCAGAGTCAGTGCCGAAAACCCAATCGTGCCTCGTGATTCGACTGCTGCTGTGCCTCCGTCAGATTTCGAGGCAGCTCCACCCGAGCCAGTACCAGAAGATTCTTCGTCTTTGGGCGTACAACCGGTAACAAAAAGTAGCCCCAACATCGACATCGCAATCATCCACCTCGAAGAACGTGTGAGCATTTTCGATTCTCCCGACCCTGCCGCGATTAATCCTGAAGACCGGACAGCCAAGCAACTGCTGATCGCGGCACAATTTTTAATTCGTTACAGCCTAGAGTAACCAGATGCTGCGAAGAAACTCAGCGAAGAAAAATGCCACCAGACAGTAGAAGCGAGCAATAGACCTGTCAACTAGCTTGACATATTCTGCAAGTTGCTATCTCATTTAAATCTGTGCCTGTTGACACGCTTAGTCAGGTGCGGACTCCCATCGCCGGCTCGTACGAACTCAGAGAGTGTCTTTCCACAATGCCAGCTCCATCCACTCGGACGCCGAAGCACGCCGAAATCAGCGAGTCGCTTCGAAAAGCAATTGATGCTGGCGAATACGGCAGTGGCGATCGACTTCCAAGCGAGCACCAGTTGGTTTCAACGTTTCAGGTTTCTCGCCCGACCGTGTCACGCGCGCTGAGAGAACTGCAGCATTCTGGCTTAATCGAACGACGAGTAGGATCGGGTACTTTTGTCCGAATCCGTGGACCAGTCGCCTGCAATCGGCAATTGTTTGGACTGTTGATTCCCGATCTTGGTCACACAGAAATTTTCGAGCCGATCTGCGGGCAAATCGCGAGAGAAGCTCAAACCAGAAATGCATCGCTGATCTGGGGCGACCTGGGAGATGTGAATGACGACGCAGATCGTCGAGCAATCCTCGCTGAAGCGGCCTGTCAGAGTTACATCGACCAAAAGGTCTCAGGGGTCTTCTTTGCACCAGTTGAGTACACAACCGATGATGGAATGGCAAATCGACGAATACTCGACAAACTTTCCGCGGCCCGCATTCCTGTGGTCCTACTCGACCGCGACGCCGTCGACTTTAATCGGCGCAGCGACCATGACCTGGTCGGGATCGACAATCTGCGGGCGGGTTATTTACTCGCGAACCATTTGATCGAACACGGGCACCGCCGAATTGGTTTTCTAGCGCGACACCGGTCGGCTTCGACGACAGTCAGACGCATGGCTGGTTTCCGTGAAGCGATGTGGCAGCACGAGATTGATGTCAGGCACGAATGGATTCGATTCGGCGATCCCGGACAATCCAAGTTCGCTCGAGACTTCATCAATTCGGGAAATTTTGACGCCGTCATCTGCGCGAACGACGACACGGCGGCCATGCTGCTGCGGACACTCAACACATTGCAGATCGACGTGCCTGGCAGGATTGCCATCGCAGGCTTTGATGATGTCAAATACGCGAAGCTACTCGGGGTACCGCTGACGACGGTCGCTCAGCCATGTCAGGAAATCGGAGTCGCCGCAGTCAACACGATGCTGTCCCGTATCTCCGATCCAGAATTGCCGCCTCGAACGGTCCTGCTTGAGCCGTCGCTGGTAATTCGAGAATCCTGCGGGCAGGACCGGCACGACAGCAGCAAGTGATACGGTCACTCAGAAACACATCTGTCACCAACTAGATCAACTTCAGACGAAACAGGACGTTGCGATGAACTTTTTGAGCCAACTTACCGGTTGTTTCGCTCTTCCTTGTGCAGAAAACCCGACGGTCGCGATGGTCGAAGCTGCATACCAGCATCACGGTCTCGACTGGCGATACATCAACTGTGAGGTCGGGCCAGACAAGCTTGCTGACGCTGTGCGTGGTGCGCGAGCGATGGGCTGGCAAGGTTTTAACTGCTCATTGCCAAACAAAGTCGAGGTCATCCAGTATCTCGACGGTCTGGGTGAATCGGCAAAAATCATCGGCGCTGTGAATTGCGCCGTCCGACGCGACGATCAGTTCATCGGAGAGAACACCGACGGCAAAGGCTTCCTGGAATCACTCCGGGAGAAAGTCGATCCGGCCGACAAGTCACTCGTCATGTTCGGAGCCGGCGGCGCAGCGCGAGCCATCGGCGTTGAAACGGCTCTAGCAGGGCTGACAAAGATCACAGTCGTTAATCGTTCTTCCAATCGAGGCCAGCAACTGGCAACGTTGCTCAGTGAGAAGACTCCAGCGAAAGTGGACTTCGTCGAATGGAATGGTGAATACAGCATCCCCGCCGAAACGGACATCGTCGTTAACTCGACATCAATCGGTCTGTTCCCGGACATTGAAGCTCGACTCGCTGTGAACATGGATTCGGTCACGTCGAATATGCTCGTTGCAGACGTCATTCCCAATCCGCCGAGAACTGTTCTCGTTCGAGAAGCTGAAGAAAAAGGCTGCGAAGTCATCGACGGACTCGGGATGCTGGTCAATCAGGGAGTCATCGGCATCAAGTACTGGACCGGCATCGACGTCGATCCAACCGTCATGCGAACGAAACTGGAGGAGATTTTCTCAGGTTAGTTGCTGCGGCGCTGTCGAGTGCGGGAAGTACCGCTGCCCAGAGATTAATACAAATCGCTCCCGATCACTGACCGCCAATATTCAAGTCGAGGGAATACTATGTCGTGGGCTGCCATCGTAATGCGAGTTGTTGATGCAGGAACAGTTCACGATTTCCCTGTAAGTATTGTGCGAAGTACTTGATGTTCGATTACTGAATATCCAGGCAAGCGAGTTTGAGGACTTCTCCGACGACACTGCTCAAAGCATGCACAACTTGTCAGATTGGCAGAACTGGACGATTCTTCAAATCAACCAAAACGAGTAATCTGATATTCTTTACTGGCAGCGAAAAGGGAATCACCAATGCCGTGGTCATATCCGATCATGCACCGAATTCTGGCACGGATTACAGTTTTCTTTGTAAGTTTCTCGATTGTGATCACGAACATGTTCCCTGCCAATGCGCAGGAGACGTCGTTCACACCACGCCAGGTCGAATTCTTTGAGACGAAGATCCGGCCCCTTCTCGCGGATCGGTGTTACTCATGCCACAGCACAAAGGCTGAAAAACTCAAAGCTGGTCTTTATGTGGACAGCCGCGAATCTTTACTGAAGGGCGGCGAGTCCGGTGCAGCGATCGTAGCCGGAAAACCTGCCGAAAGTCTGTTGATCGACGCGGTCCGCTATCAATCCTACGAGATGCCGCCCGACGGAAAGTTGCGAGACGACGAGATCGCGTCGCTTGTGAAGTGGATCGAAATGGGAGCCGCGTGGCCAACAGAGCAATCGACCAGCCAGCCAGCTCTCACTGCAAAAAGTTATGACTGGGACGAGCTGAAATCCAGTCATTGGGCATGGCAGCCCGTTTCCCGTCCTGAGGTGACCATTTCGAAAGAGGCAGCCGCCTGGCCGCAGAACAGTATCGATCATTTTGTGTTGCAAAAACTGCTGAAATCCGAGTTGCGACCTTCTCAACCCACCAGTCCAGCGTTGCTGCTCCGACGGCTCCATTTGGATTTAGCCGGCATCCCTCCAACTCCGGACCAGATTCGGAAATTCGAAATGTATGTCGCGACCGATGCACAATCAGCAACCGCCGCCGCGATCGATGAACTTCTGGAATCCCCGCAGTACGGAGAAAGGTGGGGACGTCACTGGCTCGACGTCGCTCGCTACAGCGATGGCTTTGGTGGATTTCTTGACAACTCCGCACAGCCCGACGCCTGGCGATACCGCGACTGGGTCATCAACGCATTCAACAACGATATGCCTTACGACGAGTTCGTCCGGCAACAGATTGCTGGTGACCTTATTTCAGACTCGCATGATTCGGCCATCGCGACGGGATTTTTCGCTCTTGGTCCAACGTACCGATCAGACGGCGGCGACCCGGAAGCGGTTGCTCAGGCGAAAAGTGAAACCCTCGACGATCGACTGGACACTCTGTCACGAGGCTTCATGGCGATCACCGTCGCCTGCGCTCGCTGCCACGATCACAAGTTCGATCCAATCCCGCACAAGGATTACTACTCGCTGGCCGGAGTCTTTAACAACTCAGCAATCAACCAGCATCCACTCGTCGAAGACGCCATCGTTAAAGCGTACCGCGACGGACAAAAGGCAATTGCCGACCAGCAGAAATTGATCAACGACCTGCGTAACAAGGCTCGGAACGAGAAACGGAAGCTGACGCCAGACGAACAGAAACAAACCGACGAATGGAACCAGAAACTGGCCTCACTGAAGAAGTCAGCACCGCCCATGTACGAGACAGCGCACACTCTGCGTGACTCAGGGAGTACCGACATGAAAATCGCTTTGCGGGGCGATCTCAGAAAGCCAGGAGAGGTCGCTCCTCGCCGCTTCCTGCAACTTTTGTCTTCCGACGAAGCACCACACTTTACCAAAGGGAGCGGTCGACTGGAGTTGGCCGACGCTGTAGCCAGCCCAGACAACCCACTAACGGCACGAGTCATCGTCAACCGCATCTGGCAACATCACTTCGGCAAGGCACTGGTGCGATCTCCGAGTAATTTCGGAACTCTTGGCCAGCAGCCGACTCATCCCGATCTGCTGGACTGGCTGGCGGCGGAGTTCATTGAGTCAGGCTGGTCAATCAAGTCGCTGCATCGCCTGATTTTGACATCGGCGACCTGGCAGCAAAGCAGCCAACATCGCGATGACGCCTTCAGCATGGACGGCGACAACCGACTCATTTGGCGCATGAATCCGCGCCGCATGGACGCGGAATCGTGGCGTGATTCTCAGTTGTTCGTGACAGGGGAACTAGACATGACAATCGGTGGGGCACCGATCGACAACATCACTGCCAGCTCCCGCCGCACGATGTACGCCAAGGTCAGCCGTAACGGCGACCGGTTTGCTTCCGACAGCTTCCTGCGACTGTTCGATTTCCCTCAAATGAGAGCTACAGTTGAGCAGAGACCGACCACGATCGTCCCACAACAGTACCTCTTCATGATGAACAGTCCGTTCATGGTCGCGCGGGCCAAGGCACTTGTCACTAGAATCACTTCGGAAAATCCGACCACAGAGGAAGTCAAGATCTCGACGGCCTATCGACTGCTTTACGGGCGTACTGCTACGAGTCGCGAAGTGGCGATCGGGCTGCAGTTCCTGACACAGTTGCCAAAGATCGCAAGTCAACCAGCCTCGACGCCGGGGCTGTCAAAACCAGACGCAGACATACTGATTGCTGATTTTGAAGGAAGAAATTACACAAGGTGGGAAATCGCAGGAACCGCTTTTGGCTCAGGCCCCGCACAAGGTACGATCGCAGGCCAGATGAGCGTCAGCGGTTTTCTTGGAAATGGCCTTGTCAATTCGTTCCTTCCAAATGATGGTCCCACAGGCCGACTGACTTCACACGCATTTCCCATCGATCGAAAGTTCATTCGATTCCTGATCGGAGGCGGTGGCTATGCCGACAAGACATGTATGAACCTGCTGGTCGATGGAAAGCCGGTTCGTACCGCAGTTGGCCCAAATGTTGTCGGTGGCGGTTCGGAAGCTCTGTCGTGGAAGCACTGGGATGTTTCGGAGCTTGTCGGAAAAAGAGCTGTCATCGAAATTGTCGATAATCATTCCGGAGGGTGGGGGCACATCAATGTCGACCATATCTTCCAAAGTAATCAAATAGCCGGGAACGTCCCGGGTGGCGCAAAAGCCGATACTCATCCAACGGCTCAGATATCACGCTGGATGCAGTACGCTCAAGTGCTGCTCAGTTCTAACGAATTCATGTTTGTTCGCTGAGCCGTCAATGCAGCAATAATTCGAGGTAATTCAATGTTTCATCGCAACCCGGTTCCGGCTTTGACTCGACGAGAATCCATCCGCCGAATCGGTGCAGGTTTTGGCTCACTCGGACTGGCCGGAGTAATGACTGACGGAGGGATGTTTCCACAGGCCGCCGCAGCCAGTGCTGAAGCAGCATCGCCGCTGGCACCCAGGGACCCGCATTTCACACCGAAGGCGAAGCACGTTATTCATCTGTTCATGCCGGGAGGACCGTCGCAGGTCGACACGTTTGATCACAAACCGCTGCTCGCAAAACACGCTGGAGAACGGCCACAGCTTGTCGACCGAAAGTCGCTGCGAAACACAAAGATGGGCCTGATGCCGTCGCCCTTCGGCTTCAAGCGGTATGGTGAATCCGGAAAAATGGTCAGCGACATCTTTCCAAAAACAGGAGAATGCGTCGACGACATCAGCTTCATCCATTCAATGCACACCGACATTCCTGAACACGCCGGCGCAATGCTGATGACCACGCTGGGGCATCTTCAGCCAAATCGACCGAGCATGGGTTCGTGGCTGGTTTATGGACTCGGCACAGAATGCCAGGACCTGCCTGGTTTTGTCGCTATGAGCCCGCGTGCTCAACCTCGCGGCAAAGGAGCAAACTGGGGCAACGCCTTCCTGCCAGGTGCCTACTCCGGCACTTACGTAAACATTCAGCAGATGAAACCCGACGCCGTTGTCAAAGATTTGCGTAACCAATGGCTGGCCAAAAGCGTGCAGCGGGAACAGGCAGACCTGCTGACTCAACTGAACCAGCTTGACCTGGAACGTCAGCAAACCGACCAGCAACTTGAAGCGAGTATCCAAGCGATGGAGATGGCATTCCGCATGCAGTTTGCCGTTCCCGAAGCCTTCGATACAACTTCAGAAACAAAGTCGACGCTCGAAATGTACGGCGAATCCGAATACGCCAAAGGCTGCCTGCTGGCTAGACGCCTGATCGAACGCGGCGTTCGGACGGTTCAGCTTTCACACTCTATCGACGGCTACGACATCGCGTGGGACACCGGCCACGGTGACATTGCCGGAGGCCACAAACGATTAGCCGACGCCTGTGATCAAGGCATCGCCGCGTTAATCAAAGACTTGAAGCAACGAGGTCTCTTTGACGAGACCCTCCTCGTGTGGGGAGGCGAATTCGGCCGGGCACCAACTTCCGAAGGCCAGAAAGGTCGCGACCACGACCACTACGGCTACACAGTGTGGATGGCCGGCGGCGGAGTGAAAGGCGGATTCAGCTACGGTTCGACCGATCAATTTGGACTGACTGCAGTCGAAAACCGAGTTCATGTTCACGATTTGCACGCCACAATCCTGCACCTCATGGGTCTGGACCATGAAAAGCTCACCTACCGCTACTCTGGCCGAGACTTCCGCCTGACCGACGTACACGGCCACGTCGTCCACGACGTAATTGCGTGACGAACTTGTTTGGCAACGAGAATGAGTTGTCGCTGATGGATCGAAAATAAACCAAGCGGAAGCAGTGCCGCACTTTCGGTGATGTTCACGGTGGGTGAATGCGTCGCGAAGATTCTCGATCGAATTCTAAGCGAGCCCAGTCTATGCACCCACCAGGCCCTCATGCCGCAAATTCTCCACTTTTGCAAGACAATCTTTCACAAGACTTTTATTTCCCGCTGACATCAAGCGTGACTTTTCACATTTGCAGCAACGCCACGAGTCTAAAGTGACTCACATCTGACAACGTAGATTCAAGAAATAAGAATACGAAAATTCAGAGTTGCCTTTGTCTGAATTCATGTGTGGTTTCAAAGTCTGGCTAATTGTGCTTTACCCCTGGCTGAATGATCTACGAATGTCGCCGGGGTCGATTGAGCGACTTTTAAAATCTTACGAGAACTGTGCTCCAATCGTCTAAGAATCTAATGGGCATTGGCTTCTGAAATGGGAGTCAAACGCTGCAAAGGATTCCTGTGTTGAACAGTATTTGCACCACGAAGTTGGGCACCACGTAGACATCTTCAACCGCCAGTGGAGTAAGGCCAGTATCGAATCTACAAAAGAATTCGTCGATCCACATGCATTTGAACTAACGTCAATGCGGTCTATCTGTTTTTGAAATACTAAATGGCTGGAGACTACAACGTCTTCAAGAACTCCAGCAAAGATTGCTTGTCAGACTCGATGAGCGCGTCAGGAAACGTGTGCCCTGCTGCTGACTTGCCCGACCTGGTTGTGTCGAAGTGCGCGCGATGTTCGTAGGCAGTCTTCGCTTTTTCAGGAAGAGCTTTGAATTCTTCAACTTCCAGGCCGACTCGCTTCTGGTCGTAGCCGTCTTCCGTGCGTTTCCAGACAACAGGTCGCTCGGCCGAGTGCAGCACGTGCCAGAGAGTCGGCACCGAACCGTTGTGAAAATACGGAGCCGACGCCCAAATCCCATCTAGAGGCGGGGCTACGTAACCAGTCGGATCGACGTCGACTTCGTCTTTGCCGTACCGGCTCATCCAGCCATCGCGGATCCATTCACGATGCTCACCGTTTAGAGCTCTGAGTCGCACCGGATCAGTGCCCACTTCTTCTAGCGGAACCATGATCTGCTCATACTTTTCGTCAGAACCGTAAGTGCCGTGACATCGTGAACAGTTCTTTTTGAAGACGCCCCTGCCCTGTTCGACCAACTCGCTGACAATTTTGAAGGGGTACTTCGGTGCTTCCAGAGACTCAATCCACGCCTGAATATCTTTGAAGTCGTCTTCCCACGAAATCAGCGTCGCGCGATCGTTCTTGGGCAGCAGCATAAACTGCATGAGGACACGATGATTCTTCGGAGCGAAGCCATCCGCATAAAGTCTTTTTTTCTTCTTGACATTCCAGAACGCGGGAGCATCCATATCGTGATGGAATTGCTGCGGTTCGGGGCGTGAGCGGTCGACATTCATGTCTTTGTCACGCAGATTGCCAAGTACGACTCCAAAGACGACGGCGTTGGTCGTCCCGTGCGTCGTGCCAAGCGGAAGCTTCAATGACACAAGATCGAGGTGACCAAGCTTCTTGAACATCGTCAATTTCGTAAGACGTACGTCCTCGGTCAGCGACTGCAGCGCAAGGTGAGAATTCGGCAATCCCGGTATGACGCGTCCGGCAACTTTGCCAGCATGACACGCGAGACAATTCATTACTAGATTTCCATCGCCTGTGTCGACATACCCGAGCGGCGACGCGTCATCAGACTGGTCTGGCGACTCCATCAGCCCGTAATACGAAAACGTCAGTCTACGACGTTCTTCGGGATTCGCATCTCGAGCTTCACTACGGCGTGGTTCGGGCCAGCGCCGCCACAGATTTTCAAAGACCTGCTGATCAAAGTCCGGCGGCAGGTACGGTGTCTCGCGAAGATGTCGCCATCCTCGCTCTGCGTCAGTTTCCGCATCAGCAGATAATGCCAAGTCGCCAGCTAACCCCGGAACACGAACGAGCAAACATAAACTGAAGATCAGTGCACTCCAGCCTGAATGACTGTGCCGCGCAACGATTGAATGCTTCATCGCAGGCTTGTTATCGGCCACTGTTCGCCCTGCTCCAGTTGGACAACTTCGTGTCAGGAATGAGTCAAGAATAACTTCCCGTTTTCAGTAGTACGACACACCGTGTCGTCAGCCCCAGTCAAGATGACGCGACGATGCGGTGTACCACTGTGGGGAAATCATTTCGGACATATTCCTTAGTACCGAGCCAGGTCCCCGGCACTCGGAGCGAGGTTCAATGCGGAAACGAATTCCTGAGCGCCGGTGACCATCATTTTCAATTCGCTGCCCAGGGCGATGAATTGCCAGCCTTCAGCAATTCGTTGTTCGACGACCTCGACTGTCTGAACATGCAAACCAACTGGCGTTCCAGTTTTCTTACCAGCCGCAAGCACGCGTTGCAGCATTGCTTCAAATTCTTCCGGAGTCGGGTCGGTGTCGTCCGGAGCTTTCATCTGCCACTTTAGATCGTTCGGTCCGACAAAAATCGCATCCACACCAGGCAGGCTGTAGATTTCTTCAGCGTTGTCAACACCTTCCGGCGATTCAGTCTGCAAAACGACCAGCACCTCATCGTTTGCATACTTGTAGTAGTCACCGGCTGACGCGTCGTAGTTCATTGAGGCCAGTCCACCGCCAATCGATCGGTTGCCGGTGGGAGGATACTTCGCGGCGGCTATGGCAATCTTCGCTTCCTCGACTGTATTGATCATCGGAACAACGATTCCGTGAGCACCAGCATCGAGTACGCGTTTGATGTAGTCATGGTCGCCGCGGGGCACGCGAGCAAGCGGGACGCAACCGGCGTCAGCAATCGCTCCAAATAAAAGCCCAGCGCTATCCCAGCCGATCGGCGAATGCTCAAGGTCGACCGTCAACCAGGGAAATCCTGTTCGAGCCATCAGTCGCGCAGCGAACACATTTCCCAAAGACAGCCAGGTGCCGACCTGCGGTTTTCCTGCACTCAACGCTGCTTTAACTGGATTCTTCTTCATCCTGCCTGTTCCTTACTCATTGGTGTCTGTCTTCGGAAGGAACGTGTTCGTTCCCTGGAGCTGCATGCTCCATCTTAAAGCGTTGTCATCTGACCGTTCTAAACCGGAAACATCCCGGATTCTTAACAGCGTTCTCCGGATCCATCGCGGATAATTGTCCTGGCCGCGCTGGAACCGTCAACCAATCTTAGGTCCACTACTCTGGCGAGAGCTGCTTTCGTCCCTTCCACTGCGGGTTGAGTCTCGGAAGACGAGCGTCCATCGATTTCAAGCGTGCTGTCAACAGTCCGTCAAGTTCCGCCAGTTTGTCAACTTTCCTCTCCGCTAGATTCGTGGCTTCCGACAAATCCGACTTTAAATCGTAAAGTTCGCTGATGCCTTCATCCCAGCGAATCAACTTCCAATCACCTTTGCGGATAATGCTGTACGGCCCCGGAGCGTGACGGTAATGCGGAAAGTGCCAGAGCAGCTCGTCTCGCCCTAACGGTTGCTTTCCGGACGATTTCAGATGCTCAACCAGCGACAATCCATCGATTGTTCGGTCATCCGGAGCAGCGACCCCTGCTGCTTCAAGCAGAGTCGGTAGCACGTCAATAGAACATACCATGTCGTCCGAAACGCTGCCAGGCTTTATCACGCCAGGCCAACGAACGATGAACGGGACTCGAATGCCGCCTTCGTAGGGATAACCTTTGCCGCTTCGCAAAGGAGCGTTCTCAGTCGGCCTGCCACCGTGATCCAGTCCACCATTGTCGGACGTAAACAGAATAACAGTTCGATCGTCGATCCCGACCTCTTCCAGCGTATTCAGGATCGCTTTCGTTGAATCGTCAAACGACTCAACCATTGCGGCGTACTTCGCGTTGATCTCATTCCTGCCTTCGCGGCGGTACTTCGCGGCCACAGACTCAATTGCCTGGATCGGCGTATGGACAGCGTAATGGGACACCTGAAGAAAGAACGGTCTGTCTTTCCAGTCGCGAATTAGTTTGACAGCTTCGTCGGCTTCGCGGTGGGTGAGAAACTCACCCTTTCTACGACCAGGAAGAAAAGGAATTCCCGCTCGGATCATTGGATGCTTGTGCTTCGGCTGGTTGAAAGGATCGAAGTACGACGGAGGCTGACCATAGTCGCAACCACCGCGATTCTCGTCATACCCCTGCCCCGTCGGATACCACGCTTCGTCACCAAGGTGCCACTTCCCGATGTAGCCTGTGGAGTAGCCATTCTCTCTAAGCGCTTCGGCGATGGTGACTTCGTCATGCTCCATCCAGTAAGGATTCGGCGGACAGAGCAACTTTCGTCCAGGGCCACCCACATAGTCAGTTGGATTCTTCTCAGGCGTACCCAATCCGCCCCGTTGGAACATTGACCGGATCCAATCGGTCACCCCGATCCGCCCAGGGTATCGGCCCGTCTGCAAAGCGGCTCTTGTCGGAGAGCACACCGCACACGCCGCATAGCCATTAGTGAATCGCAGCCCTTCCTGGGCGAGCCGATCAACATTCGGAGTTCGGTAGTAGTCACTTCCCTGGCAGGACAGGTCCATCCAGCCAAGATCGTCGACAAGGATCACGATAAAGTTGAGTGGCTTGTCAGCGCCTCTCGCCAGTCGAGGAAACAAACAAATGGATAGCAGTAGAGGAATCAGAGCAACACTGCGCATAGCGACACAAATCTCCCGCGAATTTTTCCCGTCAAAAGGAGCCACTGACAAACAACAGGCTCATTGACTGACACGGTAGCCACCAACCCTGTCACCTGGCAACGAACTCGCTCACCGGTACGTTCACACGATGCCGCAGACTTCGACCAGAGCATCACACTACGGGCAGGGTATTTCGGCATCCATTTCCTCACGATAAACTCGAAGTCGATTTTTACAGGAACAACCCTTAACAAAAAAACGAGACTGGCCTCGCGAATCGCTTCGGTCGAGGCTGGAAAATCTTCACAGCACTCAGAGCGGGCCGTTCGTTTCCCCAGCAGATGCCTATCGCCAAGTGTTTCGTCAAGACACACCGGGCACGTCAGCCCGTAGCCTTCAAGCGGAATGCGAACCAGTTCTGCCCCGGTAACCTTGTCCCACGACCCCACTTCAACTTCGTTTACGTGAAACATCCGATTCAGTTGAGTCACTTGCATAACCTTAGCGACATCACCAGATGCGCTGGCAGGGTGAACTTCGCAACCGCCGGTGTGCAACTGAACCAGAACATCCAGAACACTGCTCGACAGGCAGGTCATCTCACGAAGGTCTATGACCAGCTTCAGGCAAGATTTGTCGCCCACAAATCTCGCAAGCTGTTCGTGCAGATCCGATGTCCGAGGCGAAAAATCGTCGATCTGCTGTATAAAGCGAACGGTGCTGACCGTTCCAGCTTCTCGAATTCCAAACAAGTCAAATACCGATATGTGATTGCTTCTGTTAATCAATCGACGTCGTGTGACAGATATTCGCGAAGATCGATCTCGCAAGTCGTCACTACAGCCTCAAACTGTTAACTGGATCGGCGATCCGGTCGATACCCTTTTCCCGGCCCCCCTCGCCCTTGTTTCTTTCGTCCGTCCTTCTGCTTGCCCCCCAGGCCAGCCTCGGAATTGTGAACGTAGTCGCCACGAAAGCGTTTGTTCGCATCTCGGCGGCGTGCTTCCAAAGCTTCCTTTGGCGGTCGAGACG
>CALGTK010000181.1 GCA_937904325.1 uncultured Planctomyces sp. | reverse complement strand
TCGTATCGTCCCCAGCATTTTCACAAACCCAGATTCTGGAGTGATTTCATGAGTGATGTCAGTCGCCGAGGATTTTTGAAAACAACGGGTACCGTTGCAGCAGCAACCGCCGCAGCAGCATCGCTGGTCGCTCCAGCTCCCGCACGAGCGAAAGGTTCCAACGAACGGCTACGGATCGGCTTCATCGGCCCTGGCGGTCGAGGATTCGGCGCTCACGTCAAGACACTCTGCAAGCATCACGAAGCCGGGGCAAACATCGAACTCGTCGCGGCCGCGGATGTCTACTCCATCAATCGGGACAAAGCGACTGACTACATCCAGAAGGCAACGGGGTACGCCTGCAAAGGCTACGTCGACTACACCGAGATGCTCGAGAAAGAAAATCTCGACGCCGTTTGTGTCGGCACGCCCGACCACTGGCATGCGAAGCAAACTATCGACGCGATGGAAGCCGGCTGCCATGTCTACTGCGAAAAGCCGATGACCCACTCAGTCGAAGAAGGCCTGGAAGTCGTCAAAGCCTGGCAGAAGACCGGTAAGGTGATGCAGGTAGGCGTACAGTCAACCAGCCTGCCTCTGTGGGATCAGGTCCGTGGCATGCTGCAGGCTGGAAAACTCGGCAAGGTGCTGATGTACCAGACCGAGTATTTCCGAAACTCGGCTCAAGGGCAGTGGCGATACTACAAACTTGAAGAGGCGATGAACCCTCGCAATATCGATTGGAAACGGTGGCTTGGCGTCAACGAAGGACTCGCTCCGCAGCGAGATTTCGACCGAGCTGTATACCGACAGTGGCGACGCTTCTGGGACTTCGGTTCAGGCATGTACACAGACCTGTTCGTTCACCGAACGACGGCGATGCTCAAGGCGACCGGGCTTCGATTCCCAGGCCGCGTCGTCGGAGCAGGGGGAATCTTTATGGAATACGACGGCCGCGATGTGCCGGATGTTGCCACTGTGGCTGCAGACTTCCCCGAAGGTGTGCAGGGACTGGTCAGCTCAACAATGTGCAATCAGGAAAGCCGCATTCAGCAGCTTATCCGTGGTCACCACGGTTCGTTTATCTTCGGCAACGGAGAAGGATTTGATAGTTTTCAGTTTGTCCCCGAGCGGCCGCAGGTCACTCGCAACAGCAAGCTCAAGCCGGAAACAATCCCAACCGGCACGGTCAAAAACACGACCTACGCTCACTTCGGCAACTGGCTGGAAGCGATGGCCGAAGGAGATCAGCAGGCCTGTAACAACCCTCCCGATCTGGGAGCTGCCGCGATCGCCGTCGTGAATCTGGGAGCTCAGAGTTACCGCAAAGGCAAGGTGTTCCAGTTCGACGCCGAAACTGGCACGATCAGCGACGGAGACGGAACCTGGTCACAGCAGTGGGAAAAGAAATCTCACGGTCGCCAGAAGCCCAACCACATCGCCGGTTGGAAAGCCGGAGACCACGGCAGCCTGCTCGAAGAACCAGCCTACATGTCTCTGGCCGGCCCGTGGAAGAACGGCAAGCCACCAGCCGGCTCGTCCGGCACAGGTGCCGGTTCCTGAACTGAAGGGCATCCGTAATTAAGATATCTGCAAAAATCTCGGAACTGAAAATCTCGGCTGTCTCACTGAAACGTGAGGCGGCCGTTTTTTCTGGCGATATGCAGGCCGCCCTGAATTCAGCAACAGCTAAAAGCCGTAGTGTTTTTTTGTCGCAACAAATCGGAGCCAGGTTCCCGAGGTTCCTAATCCATCGAACACTCGAACGACGGCACCAATGCTTACGTTGAGAGATCACCTGGTTGCGTGACCAACTGACAAAATCGATGCTCGCTTCTAAACACCTGTGGAATGATCCGCATTTCGATAAACGCATCATTCCATCGCAGCCAGGACAGCCAAAGGAACGCAATGAAAAGTACGACCTGCAATCGCCCAGTCGAATCCACTACTCCTTCGGCAGCGTGTTTCGGGAAGAGCATGCATGACACATGCCGAGCGACACTCTGCATCGTGGCACTCTGCATCGTGGCACTCAACACTGCTGCCAATGCCGATGATTTTCCTTCCGCGCCGCAGGGAACATTCAGCATCGCCGTCATTCCAGACACGCAGCACTATCGTGGTGGTGCTGCCAATGAGAAGCCAAAGACCGCAAATCCCGTGACCAATCCGGTTTTCGATTCCTACGCGACCTGGATCTCCCGGAATCTCGATGAGCAGCGAATCGCGTTCGTCTCGCACGTGGGCGACATCGTTGACGTCAATAACCAAGAGCAGTGGGCGGTCGCACGGCAAATGATGGACAAGCTGCACGGTCGCGTTCCCTACGGAATTTCGGTCGGTAATCACGACATGGTTCGGTCCGGAGATTCGTCCTTGTTTCAGGAATTTTTTCCGGCCTCGCGTTACGAAAAATATGACTGGTACGGCGGGCACTTCAAAGGCACACGAGGTAGCGTCTCTGGCAACAACGCCAATAGCTTTCAACTGTTCTCTGCCGAGGGCTTCGACTTCGTGTTTTTACATCTTGAATGCAACGCTCCGGATGATGTCCTCGCCTGGGCGGATGGAATCCTGAAGACACACTCAGACCGGCGAGCGCTCATAACAACGCACATGGGGCTCGGCCCACGAGGTAAGCCAGAAGAAGCTCAGGACTACTTCGACGCTCCCAAAGGCCGCATGCAATGGAAGAAATGTCACGGTGACCGCGGCAACACTCCACAGCAAATGTGGGACAAGTGCTTCCGTAAGCATCCCAACCTGTTCATGATCTGCTGCGGCGACCAGAGTAGAACGCAGGCGATGCATCAAACTTCGTCCGTCGAATACGGCAATCCCGTCCACGAGGTCTTGTCCGATTACGGGGCGAACGGTCTTCGAGTCATGCGTTTCGTTCCGCAGAAAAACCGGATCGAAGTCCGCACCTGGATCCCCTCAAAAAATAAATTCTGCAAATCAACTAAAATTGTCCCCGATGTGGACGAACACCAGTTCAATCTCCGTTACGACATGACAGCAGCACTCAAGCAATAAAGCAGCGCAGCCTGTCCTTCCGGGAAACAAGTCCAAATGAAAACGATTATCGCATCATATCTCGCCGCTGTTTTGACACTCGTCTGTGTTCACATCTCGACGGCGACATGCGCTGACTGGCCAATGTGGCGTGGCGACTCCGCTCGAAGCGGCTACACACCAGACGAACTGCCGGCCGACCTGAAACTCCGCTGGTCATTTCATCCCATGCACGCTCCGAATCCCGCGTGGCCTCGCGATGACCGGATGAGCTTTGACCGAGTGTCGCATGTCGTCACCGCAGAAGGGGCCGTATTTTTCGGAAGTTCGGTTAATGGAAAAGTGTCGGCGCTGCACGCTGCTACGGGAGTTCCCAAGTGGTCCTTCATGACGGGCGGGCCCGTGCGATTTGCCCCAACCGTCTGGAAGGATCGGCTGTATATCGTCAGCGATGATGGATACCTGTACGCATTGAAAATCTCGGATGGCGAATTGATCAACCGCTGGCGAGGCGGCCCCGCCGACGACCGGGTTCTCGGCAACACGCAGATCATCTCGAAGTGGCCCGCGCGCGGCGGGCCGGTCATTCATGACGGACTGCTCTACTGGGGAGCCGGCATCTGGCAATCGGAAGGCGTCTTCATTCACGCAATAAATCCAGACACCGGAGAGGTTGTCTGGACGAACGACAGTTCCGGCGGCATCAACATGCCGCAACCTCACGGCGGAGCAAATGCGAAAAGCGGAGTGTCTGCTCAAGGCTACTTACTGGCCAACGATGACCGCCTGTTCGTGCCGACGGGTCGAGCTGTCCCCGCTGCTTTCAACAGAGCAACAGGCAAGTTCGACTATTACCGTCTTCAGGAGAACACTCGCCGAGGGCACACCGCGGCGATGCTCGAAGCAAACCTGCTCTACAACGGCGGCTACGCCTATCAGACGACCGACGGCTCACTGCTGGCAGATCGAGTCTCCGGAGTAGTCGCCAGATTCGCTGACGGCATCATTCACGGAACCAGCAATCAGTTACGTGCGTTGAAACCTGTCATGAAGGACGGCACGGACCGAAAAGGAAATCCGACGAAGATTCCGGCCCACGAATCGATGTGGCAAATCTCGGACGTACCGACCGGAACCTCACTGATCGTCGCTGGCCAGGCGGCTGTAACAAGTGCCGGAAACCGCATCGCCACAGTCGATCTCAAAACACAGAAACTTCACTGGTCGACCGAAACCGATGGAGTCGCGTATGGTCTGGCTTCTGCCAACGGAAGATTGTTCGTCAGCACGGACACCGGATCAGTGCATTGCTACTCGGCGGCGTCTGAATCAGGCAGCTTCGGCGTGGAATTCCAACTCGCAGCTTCAGACGCTGCATACCGGAAAGACGATACACTGAAAGAAACGGCAGCCGAGATTCTGAGCCGGTCGGGAATTACCCACGGCTACTGCGTCGACCTCGGATGTGGCGACGGGGCGTTGGCCTGTGAACTCGCTAAGCAATCGAATCTGCACGTCGTCGGCATCGAAACCGACCCTGCAAAGGTCGCTTCTGCACGAAAGAAACTCGCAACCGCCGGCCTTTACGGATCACGAGTGACCATTCACCAGGGCAGCCTGTCTGATACCTATTTGCCGAAGTTCTTTGCCAACCTCGTCGTGTCCAGTCGTTCGTTGACTGACGTGAAAGAGCCGTTTGACGCCAGCGAAGCCGCACGACTCCAACGCCCTTACGGAGGCGTCGCGTGTTTCGGCCTGGCAGGATCGATGACGATTCAAACACGTGGCGATCTGTCCGGTGCCGGATCATGGACTCACCTTTATTCAAACCCGGCCAACACGCTGTGCTCGACTGACGAAGTCAAAGGACCGCTGACGGCGGTCTGGTTCCGAGACATCGACCTCAATCTCCCGCAACGTCATGGACGAGGCCCTTCTCCACTGTTCCACGAAGGGCGTTTGTTTGCCGAAGGAATTGATGAGCTGATCGCCGTCGACGCTTACAACGGGTTGCCACTCTGGCGTTTCGAACAAAAGGGAATTCTCGACGCCTACAACGCAGACCACCTGGCAGGCACCGCCGTCACCGGAAGCAACATCTGCATCGCTGGCGACAGCATTTTCCTGAGGAACGGTAAGCAGTGTTTCCGCATCGACACCGCGACCGGCAAAGTCAAATCAACTTTCACAACTCCGCCTCACCCAGATGGAAAACCGGCGGTCTGGGGTTACATCGCGTGCGAAGATGGAATCCTGTTCGGCTCGACGGCCAATGAATCGCACATCGTCAAGCACGCTTACATCCGAGCGGACAGTCACATGGAGAAGCAGTTTTCCGAGTCGACATCGCTGTTTGCTTACGATGTCGAATCCGGAAAAATGCTGTGGCAATACAAGGCGAAGGAATCGATCCGCCACAACGCCATCGCCATCGGCGCCGGACGGCTCCACTTGATCGACCGCGTTCTTGCCGTCGACGACCTGCTGGCAAACGCTCCCGCTCGGCGAGGCGAAAAACCGAAGAAGCCGCCAGTCGGACAGACCACCGGCGAACTGGTAACACTCGACGTGAAGAGCGGCGAACCCGTCTGGGATTCAGAAAAAGATATCTTTGGAACGGCCCTGGCCTTCAGTCAGGCTCACGATGTGCTGCTGATGTTTTACCAGCCGACGTCATTCCGATTGCCATCCGAAGTCGGTGGCCGGATCGCAGCCTTCCACGCCGGTGGCGGATATCGCCTGTGGGAAAAGAAAGTCAGCTACCGAACGCGGCCGCTGATCAACGGAAAGTCGATCATCGCCCATCCTTCAGCACTCGACCTGAAAACCGGCGAAGCAATCGCGATGGCCATCCCAAAATCGTATGGCTGCGGCCAGGTCTCTGGATCGAAGAATTTGCTGATGTTCCGTTCCGGAACGCTCGGCTACCACGACTTCACTCGAAAAGCTGGCACGGAAAACTACGGAGGCATCCGACCGGGTTGCTGGATCAACGCTCTTCCGGTTGGCGGACTGGTGCTTGTTCCGGACGCCTCTGCCGGTTGCAGTTGCAGTTACCAGAATCGGTCATGGATGGCTCTGGAGGGCGACCGGTGAGCTCCACGCAACCGACTACGCCGCACGCGACACTGCTGACGGCTTATGCTCAGCCATCGTCCGAATCTCCAATCTGCCTTCGCTGCGAAGCGTCGCGGCGTGATCGAGAATTTGCCTGAATCCAAGCATCAACTCGTCCGTGCGATATCCCATGTTAAACGGGTGAGTCCACAGGTGATAAACGCCTCCGTACTTTGCCGCATGATTGAGTCCGTTGACCGCCTTGCGGACGCGTGACTGCAGTGGAACGTACCGGCCGACGCCCATAAATGGCGAGTAGAACTGCGAAGCCGGAATCATCCAAAGATTACGGGAATGATGCTCGCATCGCCGAACTCGCGGAGTGAAGCCTGCCACTGAATCCGCAAGGCGAATCCCGGCTGCAGGCAATGTCCCCGGCAAAGACTCGTACCAACGATCCTCAGGACCGCGATACGCGTAGAAGTTCCGCTCGGCCAGAAGATCGAAATGAGCCTGGTAGGCCTTTGGAAAAACAAAGCTGCGAGGACGAGGAAGTCGCAATTCTTCAAACAGTTCAAGAAACAAATCAAGCTCATCCGCCAGTTCACTGCAGCCTTCGGGCTGCGTATTGACGTAAAGATGAGTGAGCGTGTGACAGCCGATTTCCTGCGGAACCGAGCATCTCAGAATCTGATCAAGAAGATCTTCGGCGTACCAGTTCGGCGCAGAAATGTGATCGCCGGCCGGAATATCACTGAAGCGGGAATTCGTGATCATTCGATGCCGACGCTGAGCCCCCGGTTGAGCCATCAGCAAAGCGCCAACGGTTGCCCATGTCGCAGACACATTGAACTCTTCAAACAGATCGAGCATGACGCGAATCGCGTCACGAGCCCCATCCAGGTACGGACCGACCTTCGAAGCTGCCGGCCGACCGCGAGTTCCCCACGCCAGTTCGAAGTCGAGCGAAATCACGAACGCTCCGCACTCTTCTCCGGGCAACGGCCGCGTCGGGTTGTTGTCAGAAAAGTCCGTCATGGGGAACACGTTAATCAGAAGATGCGTTGAGCAGCCAGACGAATCAGGCAGCCAGTCACCGCCGGCATTACGACCGACGAATAAAACGCTGCCAGATACGAACGCCGTAAGTGCGAAGCGTACTGAGCATCGGCCTGCGATCGGTCATCGACATGACCGCATGGACTCGAATATTTCGGTATGAACCGAGCCAGCGGAAAAGTCCAAGCTGCCCTTTGAGGATGTACCCGATGGACGTAATCAGATCCTTCTCAAACAGAATCCATTTCGTCCCGTCACGCAAGCTGCCCGCGTCAGGATGAGGCAATCCGGCCAAATCACAATACGCATAATAATTCAGCGGAATTCCGGCCGCGTCGATCAATGCAAACCACAATGTCTGGCGAGGATTCACCTCAACCATCTTGTACTGTGAGTCCCGTTCGTCAAATTTGAACTCGGTCCCGCAGACCCCTCGATACCCAATCTGCTGCAGGAAACTCACGCTGAGTTTGACGACATCGTCATTCGGACATGCGTCAGCCAGCGATGCACTGCCAAATCCCGGCGGATGCTGCCGAAGCTTCCGACCCGTAAAAATTGCCCCCGGCTCGCCATCAGACTGCCGCAGATAGAGCCCGCCAATCCAGAGATTGCTCTCCGGCCCGGGTATCAGTTCCTGAATGATCAAATCCTGAATATCGTCAGAAAACTTCCTGACGATCTCTTCGAACTCGTCGGGGGTCGCGGCGGTAAGCAGCTTCCGTCCTTTCAAACGTTCCCGCCAGAGATG
>CALGTK010000180.1 GCA_937904325.1 uncultured Planctomyces sp. | reverse complement strand
CTCTATGAATCCAACACGCTGTACAGCCCACTGGATGGATTCACATTTGAAGACCGAACTCGCCACCTGGGACTGCACGACGCAACTTTGCCAGTCCTTGGATGGGGAACTCAATTTCTGGATGCAAATCTTGACGGTCGTCTGGAAGCGTTCGTGGTTAACGGGTATCCACAGGATTTGAGTAAGTACGACACTCCTTACGCGATGCGCCCCCAAATATTCGAATGGGTCGGCCAAGGGTTCCATGAGTTGACGTCATTGAAACTTGGGACGTGGAGCCGTGCAAAGGCTGTCGGCCGCACGGTCGCAAGATTGGACTGGAATCTGGATGGCAAAGCGGATCTCGTGGTGGGGCTGATGGATTCGCCGCATTTCATTCTGACAAACACATCGCAAACGGCAGCCAACGAGTTTCTGTCGATTCGTCTCGTCGCGACAGATTCTGCTCGTGATGCCATTGGTACAACGATTACAGCTACGATTGGACGCTCACATTTCATGCACCAGTTGACCGCGGGAGATGGTTACGCATCGGGTAACGAACGCCGACTTTACCTCGGCTGTGGCTCGGCCAGAAAGATCGACAAATTGTCAATCGAGTGGCCGTCTGGTGTCAGTCAAACATTTATCGATGTGCCTGTATCTCAATCCATAATTTCTGTTGAAGGGCGAGAACTTCTCACCACCAGCCAGCAACTGATTCAGTGACAACTGAACCTGACTGTCCCATTTCGAGCCTTTCAGTGGATCCCGATCATTCGACTGCAGTATTTGATGCAGTGACTTCTTGCGATGGGCAGGACCATCGACCAGTGCTGTCCGGGAATGTCGGCTTATCCGTCTGAGCCAGGTATCGATTAAGGAGCTGTTGTGGTTCGTTCACGAATCCTTTGCGTTTTGGCGTTGATCATCGGGCTGAATTCCTTGGTGTCGGCCAGCGACTGGTCACGATTTCGTGGGCCGAATGGATCGGGCATCAGTTCCGACACCACCTCAACTCCAGTTGAATGGAGCCCTGACAGGAATGTTCGTTGGAAGACTCCGCTGCCCGGGGCCGGTGTTTCGAGCCCGATTGTGGTCGGCGATCTTTTGTTCGTGACGTGCTACTCGGGGTACGGAGCTAACTTCGGAAAGATTGAAGACTTAAAGCGGCATCTGGTTTGTGTTGACCGAAGCCGCGGAAAAATTCTGTGGGATAAGTCAGTCGACGCAGTACTTCCGGAAGATTCTTACAGTGGAATGGGAATTCCTTCCCACGGCTACGCGTCGCACACTCCGGTTTCTGATGGCAAACACATTTACGTGTTCTTCGGAAAGTCCGGTGTGCTGGCCTACGACCTTGAAGGCAAACAACGATGGCACCAGAGTGTCGGTACTGAATCTGATCGTCGTCGTTGGGGGTCGGCGTCGAGCCCGATTCTGCACGAAGACAACGTAATCGTTGTGGCCAGTGCCGAAAGTGAAGCAATTATCGCGTTGAACGCTGAAACCGGCGACGAAGTGTGGCGTCAGGAAGCCGCCGGATTGGCCAATGTTTGGGGGACTCCGCTTATCGTCAAGATTGACGATGAACGCACTGACCTGGTGCTCGGGGTCCCATACGAAATCTGGGGCTTCAATCCTGACTCCGGTAAGCTGCGCTGGTATAGCGAAATCTCGGCCGGAGACCAGTACAGCTCGAGCTTGGTCGCCGTGCAGGACGTGGTCTATTCCATCGAAGGCCGCGGAGGTGGATCAGCGGCTGTTCGAGCTGGCGGCAAAGGCGACGTCACTAAATCGCATACTGTCTGGTCAGGTTCCGATTCGAGCCGATTTGGAACCCCGGTTGTCTATCAGGGCCGTCTTTACTTTTTCGCCAGTGGCGTTGCCACGTGCAATGATGCAAAGACTGGCAAGAAGGTATTCCAGGGCCGGTTGGAAGGTGGTTCCAGCAGCGGTGGTGGAGGCCGTAGCCGATTTGGTCGAGGCGGCGGAGGAAGCGATTATTCCTCACCAGTCGTCGCTGACGGAAAAATCTACTACGTTCAGAGTTCTGGTAGTTGCTTCGTGTTGAAGGCGGGCGACAAGTTCGAGCAGTTAGCTGTTAACTCCGTCACGACTGACCGAGAATCCTTTGGAGCAACTCCCGCACTCAGCAACGGTGAAATCTTTCTGCGTTCTGACAAGCACCTGTACTGTGTTTCGGAAACTGCCCAGAAGTAGGGATAGCAATTTACAATTTTTCGAAAAAAATGAATTGGCGACGGGCCGATGGATGGGCGGTCCTGCTGCTCCTGACCGCCCGTCAAAACCTGGTATCACTGACTTGCAGGGTACTCCAGGAATCAACGGAGGCTGGCACATCTGCGCTGGTAATACCTGTGGCACGCGGGCATGCAGCACTGTCGCTTGCTGAAGCAACACGTTGTAAATTGGCCGAGTAAGGCCTTTCTTGCTTTATCACAGCTGAAGCATCAGAGCGACTACCCAGGGCACGACGGAAGCGGCCAGCACGATTGCCCCGTCCACAGCCTCGGTCTGCCTGGCAGTTCGGAGTCCACTTAGTTGAGTGGCGAACTTTCGTTGGTATGCATCCCGGCCGATACTCAGATAGATCAGACCAATCATGCCTGGCAAAGAGTTTTGAAGCAGGCGGCGAGTGAATCCCATCTTCCGGTACTCTTCCGAAAAATCCAAGGTGTGACTGATTACTTCCGCCACGGGCTGCAACCAGCTTGTCAAAATTCCGGGCAGCGGCTTCAGGCATACCTGAATCCAGCAACCAGGTGACAATGATCTAACACCAACCCAACCAGGCCAAAAGTCTTGCCAAAACTCATGAGGACCCTTCCAGCAAGAGTTTAAGGCAATTGGCAGCCTGCCTGTACTGTCCGTTGATCAGTGTTCGCCAGGTCGTGAGCATGTGCGAGCTCTCATTCGCGATTTAGCGAGGACTGATTTATTGGGCGACTGCTGGAGCACGCGGGCGGTCCTGCAGAGCGGGCATCACCCTGTACTGAACAAAGTTTCGAACAGATTTCAGATCACCGCCCTGTGTCAGTTGCAGGTACTCATTGACAAGTGGCTGAGCGACATCGGCTCCTCTGTTCGTCGCAACGTGGTGAAGTGTGGAGACACCTCCGACCCCTCCTCCGCAGCCGATCATTGAATAGTCGAACCAGCCAGGTCGTTCCTCCGTGCTGCAGGCTGCCCACCAGTGGTCGTGCTCGCTGTCGACTTGCGGCTGCATCCACAAGGAATCATCGCCGACGTAAATTGACTCAGCGGGACTCTGCATCCAACGGCGTTCGACGGTGCGCATTCGACCGCAAATCAGGCACTCGCTGGTCGTGCTTTCGAATGGCGCGTACTGGTCGATCGCGGATGGGAACCCGATGGCTGCAGCCGCGACCAGGGCAACCGCAAGAATTGAGAAAACGCAGAGCAACTTTGTCAGTCGGAACGTTGTCATTGTTCGGTCTCCTGCCCGAATGACGCTCAGGCAGGCAAAAATCCAGGCAGAAATCGCCATCCAGCGCCGGGGGTGACGCAACGTTACTCGCTGGTGTCCTCGCTGTCGCTTTCTGAGCCTTCAGCAGGAGCGTCCGTGGATTCTTCTGCTGTTTCGGCAGGAGCCGCGTCTGCGTCTTTTGCTGGCTCGGTGGTCGGGGGTTGTGAGGCTTCCGATTTTGCTGTTGCTGGTTTCTGAGCTGGAGCTGCCACCGGAATTGGTTCCGTCGATTCAGTTGTTGTTCCATTGGCTGTCGCCGCCTTGACCGCTGTCGCCGCCTTGACCTCGGTGGCTTCTGTCGGTTCAGCAGCCTCGGTACTTGTCGGCACTGCTGGTTTTACGGCGGCAGACGACGAAGATTCTGCTGACTCCGGATCCTCGGCTTTCGGAGGAGCTGCAGGGCCATTGGCACTGTCGTCGGTAGTGGCTTCTTCTTTCGGTGGATCGAGTTTGGCGATGACGACGCTCTCTCGGAGGTTTTTTCCGACATCCAGG
>CALGTK010000179.1 GCA_937904325.1 uncultured Planctomyces sp. | reverse complement strand
GCATGCAGGAACCCGGATTTTTCTTTTTCTTTTTCGATTGCCTTCAATTCAACGACTTCACTGCGATCGCCAGTGAACTGATCAGGACGCTGCCCTGCCACAACAACGAATTCTGCAGCTTGCTTCGGGTCAATTGCCCATGGCACATCGACCGACACATGCACGTAGTGATCAACGTTGATATGTTCGCCGCAATACGTCAGGGGCCACAACTCTGATTGAAATTCGAATGGAAGTCGCAGGTCCTCGCCGGCCTGCAGCGGGTGCGAATGACACAGCTGAAGCTCGTGCTTTGTACCGGTGCGTTTGTTCCCTTCTCCGTGAGTGCCCCAGTAATGCCGGAGTACGATGCCATTACAGTTGATGTCCTGGTTCACGCGGACCATTACCTCTCCGGATACGACGTCGCCTCCTGCATAGGTGCGATCAGATCGGTCAAACTGAATTTCAATATCGCATTTCGACATTGCAGGCTCCGGGTGCTGGTGGCAAACTCAACGGATTCATCGATGTTGCAAACCGTCGGTGAATCTACATTCCCGTCTACAGCTCAGCAATGCACTCCAGATGCTGAATCCGGTCGTAGAGTGCATGAATGATCCGGCGTATGTCAGAGATAAAAAATCGACGCCGAAGTCCAGACGCGGGCAGGCTGCGAGGGAGGTGTGACGGTGGGGTGGAACTGATAGCGGTTAAGGGGTCTGACTTTTTACCCACACCCCCCGCCCCTGTTTCAGGGTGGGTCCCTTACGTATCTCGTGTCTCGTGTCTCCACGAGTTGTTTTCTGGTGTTTCCATTTGATGTGGGTGGTTCGACTTACAGCTCCAGCAGTTGTGGCAAGAGTGAATCTGTGAAGGCGTCATCGATGTCTTCCGCGCTAGAAGACAACCAGCGGTACAGCGCGGCCCTCTACGAACTGGCCAGCGTTTCAGACACGCAGACAGTGCCCGACAAGTTTTCCACTTCTGATTCACATGCTCTTCACAATGGCAGAGCCACTCTCTGTCCATAATGAGTATGTACAAGGTCGCTCCTGTTGTGGGTGTGTACAACTCGACTGCCAGTCATTCCTGGCCAGTACGGTCGACATCCACTCTCTGCGACATTCATTCGCAACGTGGATTGGTGAGTCGGGCATTTCGCCGAAGGCTGCCCAGAAGCTAATGAGGCACAGCGACGTCAATCTGACGATGCGATACACGCACGCCAGAGATGAAGTCGAAATGAAAGCGTTTGACGCTCTGCCTGCTGCCCGACTGAACTCTGGTCGGCAATCGCACAATGCAACCGGCACTGGCTCGCTTGCCCCAATGCTTGCCCCAGATTCAGTCCACGGGAACCGTGGGAGCCACAGGAGTCGTTCTGAGTCAAATACCTGTGATAATCCAGCCCGCAACCATGGACGTCATCCAGCTACGAAAAAAGCCGAAAACAGCGGTAATTCCACGGTTTCCGGCTCCGATGAAGAAGTACACCCGGGAGGATTCGAACCTCCAACCCCCGGTTCCGAAGACCGGTGCTCTATCCAATTGAGCTACGGATGCGTGTAAGCCTCTTATAATTCGTCTGCCCCAACAATTGTTGTGGCATTTTGGGGACGTCGAACGGCTGACTGTGGCGGGAAGTTATCAGATCAATTCATGCTGTGCCAGGTTGTAGCTGACAACTTTTTCGAACGAGGCGTCTCGAAAAAGAACTATCCAAGGAAACAGGTTGCATCGTGCAACACAAGCGGCAGATGCCCGTCCCTCATAGAGCTTTCAGTAAAACTCAGCGGCGCGTTTGAGCGTCTACATACAAGTCCTACACTCATGACCGCCTGTCAGTAGCTGCATCAAGACGGCAAACTTCTGGACCAGATTGGCGATCGCTTTAAATGTCCGCCGGGTATTGATGCTGAAATTCACTTCGAGCAGATCAACATCAAATTCGATGCCGAACGACACTTTGCTGCTGATCAAAGAAGCACGCAACTTCACAAACAAGCTGTTCAAAACAGAACGAGTCGCGGCAAAAATTTGTGAGAATAACGCTCCGAAAAGACCTCATCCCAATTCTACTTCCGCAGGATGCTGCAGCTGAAAAACTGGCTGACAATGGGACAACTGGCGGCTAACGCCGCAGAAGTTTTTTTTTACGAGTTCGACGATCTTCCCAGCCGAGAGGTCTATGCTGAAATCATTGACCTTCTGAGAGAAATCGACGTCGAATAAACGCCGGAAGAAACCGGCTCTACACTGGCGCAGAGTTACCCCGCGTGGCGGAGTGTTTGGTCAGCCTTTTTCGTCTTCTTTTCCGGTTGAGGTGTTTTCCAGCGACGGTGGACCCAGAAGTATTGTTCGGGGGCTCGGCGAACGGCTCGCTCCAGCGCCGATGTAAAGTCCTGAGTCATCTCGGTGGTTGCGTCTTTCGATGTATAGTCTCGCGGGTCCAGAATCGCTTCGCAGCCGAGTTCGTATTTCACCCAGTTTCCTGCATGCGCATCATCCCGCAATCGAATCGAGTATCCCACGCAGACCAGCGCGTCGTAGCGTTGTGCAAGAATCGCGATCGATTTGTAGGTTGATGCCGGTCGGCCGAAGAAATCGACAAAAATCCCGCGACGACCAGCATCCTGATCGGCAAGCAATGCGAGATGCTGGTTGTTGCTCAGACGGTCCTGCATCTCGCCACCGCCGCCCTTTTTGTCGATCATCGCGTGGCCGGTTGACTCACGAAATTGGCGGAACCAGTCGTCGAGGTACTGGTTATCGAGCGTTCTCGCAACGACTCCCATCGGAAATCCAAAAATCCCAAACGTGGCGATCGACATCTCCCAGTTACCAAAGTGGCCGCTGAGCATGATCACCGGACGACCAGAACACATAGATTCGATGACCATGTTCTTGTTTCGGAACTGCACGACATCGTAGATGTTGTTACAGCTGACCTTATGAGGGAACTGCACCATCTCGCAGACCATCCGCAACAGGTGCTGCCACATTCCGAAGATCGTCTGGTCAATCTTTTCGTCAGAGAATTCATCTCCGAACGAATGACGGATATTCTCAAATGCGATGTCGTAGCGAGTCCATTTCTTCGGCAACACCCGGCACATCAGAGTTGCCAGACTCCACGCCAGAAGTCGCTGAAGACGGACGGGCAGCATCCAGATGACTGCGATCAGACATCGAAACGCGGCGTACTCCAACAGCCGTCGCCACTTATTCTGCTTCATGAATTTCATGAAAAGGTCACTCCGTTGACCACTCACCATCCGTGAATTTCAGTTATCAGCGTGTTGTCTGGAGGAAACTCTCGCTCCAACCAGCCGATCGGTCAATTCTTCTTTGGCGGCTTCGGGTCGGACTTCAACGGAAGCTTGACAACTTTGCCACTCCATGACGACTTATAGATCGCCAGAATCAGTTCGACGCTCTTCCGACCTTCTTCACCATCGATCGCCGGCTTTGTGCCTTTCTCGATGGCTTTGATGAAGTCTTTAAGCTGGTCTCGGTGTCCAGAATGATCAATCGCCGATGGGTCAGCCGCTCCACCTGTGTTCTTACCGTCACCCATCAGTCTGGCTCTGACAGTCTTGTCCTTCGGAGACTTCTTCGCAAATTCCCACTTCAGAATGTGATCCTGCTCGACGATTGCTGATCCGGTCGTACCGTGAATTTCGGTCTTCTTGAGCAGTCCAGGCCAGGCAGCAGTCGTAGCCTCAAGAACTCCGACGGCTCCGTTGGCAAACCGAACTGTCGCCGCACCGACATCTTCGACTTCGATTCGTTCGTGAGCCAGCGTGTCGGTGAAGGCAGCGACCTCGACGACCTCACCCATAAACCAGTACAGCAGGTCCACATTATGGATGCCCTGATTCATGTAAGCACCGCCACCGTCCATCGCGAACGTACCTCGCCACCCGCCACTGTCGTAGTACTCCTGAGTCCGCCACCATTTCACAAACGTATCGCCCAGTGTCAGCCGCCCAAAGCGGCCTTCATCAATCGCCGCCTTCAGAGCTATGTTCGCCGGGCTGAATCGCGACGGAAGGATCGTGCAAAGCTGCACTTTGTTTTTTCGGCAGGCATCGATGATCTTGTCGCAACGTTTGAGCGTAATCTCGAGCGGCTTCTCAACGACGACATGCTTACCAGCGTTGGCGGATGCAACTGCCGGATCCATGTGAGCACCACTGGGAGTGCAGATTGTCACGATGTCGACGCCTGGATCAGCCAGCATTTCTTTCAATTCGTGATAGGCCTTACAGCCGACCTCGTCAGCAAACCTGTCGGCCGACGCGGTGAATGCGTCATAGCAGGCGACAATCTTCGCGCCGCGAATCTCAGCAATGGCTTTCGCATGAAATCTCGAAATCATTCCACAGCCAACAATGGCGAATCCAGTTTTCATCAGATGTTCTTCTTGTTCTTAAGTGAGGAACCACGAAACACTCGAACGAAACGAAAAGGGCTCTTGAGTGGCTTTCTCTTTTCGTGTTTTTCGTGGTTGAAATATCAGGAGTATGTCGTGCGGTCAGTCGACAAGTTTGATTCGACAGACTTTCTTTTTGCCTGCCCAGACAAGTAGTCCCGTTTCGACCTTTACCGATTGATCAATGGATTCGACTTTGGCTTTGTCTTCGCCAAGCTTCATGCCGCCCTGTCCGATCATTCTTCGAGCGTCGCTGTTTGAACCGCAGAGTCTGGTTTGCGAAAGAAGTTTGAGGGCCTGGATGCTGCCATCAGATTGCCGCTCAGTATTTGCGATCTCAACTGTCGGAATGTCCTGCGGGAGTGCTGACTTGTCTCCAATTTCCTTTTGCCAGCGTTCGGCCGCAGCAACTCCCGAGCCAGTTAAGTGGTAATCGTCGATGACCGATTTCGCGAGTGTCACCTTTGCTTCTTTGGGATGGCCGGCCAGCAACGTGTCGATTTCGCCCATCGGTAGTTGCGTGAGCAGTTCAAAGTACATGCGCATCACCTCGTCGGGGATCTGCATGAACTTTTTCATCATCTCGTACGGCTCTTCGCTGATGGCAATGTAGTTGCCAAGACTTTTGCCCATGCGTCTAACACCGTCGAGACCAACCAGGATCGGCGACATGACTCCGATCTGCTGATTGATGCCTGCGTCTTTCTGCAGGTCACGAGCAAGCATGAAACTGTAAAGTTGCTCGGTACCGCCAAGTTCGATGTCCGACTTAATCTCGACCGAGTCCCAGGCCTGCATCACCGGGTAAAGACATTCGTGGAGAAAAATTGCCTTCTCGTCTTTGTAGCGTTTGGCGAAGTCGTCCCGTGTAAGCAACTGGGCAACCGTGACTTTGCCGCAGAGATCCAGAATCTCTGGCAGGCCCATTTTTCCAAACCAGTCGCCATTGCGATGAACTTCTGCCTTGTCGAGGTTCACGACCTTGCCGACCTGTTCCAGGTAATCGCGAGCGTTATTCTCGACGTCTTTTTCGGTCAGTTTTTTCGTCCGGGCAGCGTCGCGGCCGCTGGGGTCGCCGACAAGCGCCGTCGCGTTGCCGATAATGATGACCGCCTGATGGCCGAGCTCCTGAAACTGGCGAATCTTTCGCAGCGGTACGGTGTGGCCAAGGTGGACATCGATGCCGGTCGGATCAATTCCATACTTAATACGGAGTGGCGTGCCGGTTTCCAGACTCTTCTGCAGCTTCCCAGCCAGCTCTTCTTCAGGAACGATTTTTTCGACGCCGCGGCGGATAATCGTGAGTTGTTCTTCAACCGGTGGGAACTGCATGGCGGGATCGTAAACCGAGTGCGGGAGTTGGAATTGGATCGAGCGCGAAGGTTACCAACGCGTCGCGAGGCCTTCCAGCGTTGGAAGACCGAATGCTGTTTTAGTCGTCGGTTTGTTGACGGGCGATTGTTTATCGATTCTTCTGTCAAGTCGGCTATGGCTAAAGACAGAGCCAACACGTGTAGCTGGTGAATTGAATATTGGAAATCGAACAAGGGATTTCGAAGGGCGAAATGTTCCTGAATTGCGACTTCAACATTCATTGTCAGCTGTTCGATAGTTCCGTTTTTTCTTTCGAAGGGCGTCCCAATCATTTGTTAATGGGGACCGCAGACACAAGATGCTACTCCATCAGTTTACAGACATGGCTACACGCATCGAAGATCGTAACTCCGGCAGACTTATCCAGCCGTTCACGCTTGCTCTTCTGATCAGCGTGTGCCTGACCGGGTGCCAGAAATCGTCCGAATATCCGTCAAGACCGATAACGCTGGTCTGTCCGTGGGCGGTTGGCGGCGGGACGGATCGTGTGTCTCGTCAGATCGCTGTCTTCCTGGAAAGCGAACTCGGAACGCCGGTCAACGTGGTCAATGCCACCGGCGGGCAGGGCGTAACTGGACACTCGCGAGGACTTCGAGCAAAGCCAGACGGCTACACGATTTCGATGATGACACTCGAACTGAGCATGCTGCACTGGCGGAATTTGACGGACCTGACGTGGGAAGACGCAGCTCCGTTGATGTCGCTCAACGAGGATCCCGCTGCTCTGTTTGTTAAGGCGGACTCGGAATTTCAAACGGTGAAGGATTTGGAAGCCGCCATCGAAGATCGGCCGGAAGAACTGAAAGCTTCGGGAACAGCAGCTCTGGCGGCGTGGCATCTGGCTTTGGCTGGTTGGTTAATCTCGCTTGATCAGAATCCGACGGATGTGATCTGGATGCCCTCCCAGGGATCAGCTCCTTCGCTTCAGGAATTGATGACCGGCGACCTGGACCTCGTTTGCTGCAGCCTTCCGGAAGCAAAGAGTCTGCTCGTTTCTGGTGACATCCGTTGTCTGGGTGTAATGGCAGATGATCGGCAGGCTTCCGATGACTTCAAGGATTACCCAACCCTCAAAGAGCAAGGTTCTGATTGGGCTTTGACTGGTTGGCGAGGATTGGGAATTGCAAAAGACACACCGCCAGAGATCCAGGAAAAACTGGTTACCGTGTTGAAGCGAATCGTCGGAGGCAAAGCTCGCGTGAATGGTGAATCGTTTCCTGAATTCATGGATCGACAGGGGTTTGATCACACGTCTCGGCCGACCACTGAGTTCGCTGACTTCCTCAAACGGAACGACGAGATGTTTGGTGTCATTCTGAACCGCCCGGAGTTTCAATCGGTGCAGTCCGGGCCGGTTGGGCCGAATGTCTTTCCGGCGATCGCCGGCGGGATGTTCGGTTTGTCACTCATCATAGTCCTTGCCGGAGCCAGTCGCCGGCCTACTGCTTCGATAACCGGAATCGCTGCGGCGAATAACATCGTCGACGCGGCGACGCCTCACGCAATATTTCTGTCTGGATGCGCCGTTGCCGCCGTCATCTTTCACATGCTTGCAGCTGATACCCTGGGGTTTGTAACGACGTCAGCGATCATTTTGTTTCTGACATCAAAACTCCTCGGAGAGAGATTGCTGACTTCTGCCATCGTTGCGATTGTTGCTTCGGTTGGAATCTACCAGTTATTTTCAGGGCTACTGAGAGTTCCTTTGCCAATCGGGAGCTTCTTGCTGTTCTAAACAAACAGAAAGAAGAGGACGGTGGGGTCTCGCACATCCGAAGTGTTCGCCTTTTCTTCGCATCCATCCCCCTGCTGTCTCTGCGTTCAACAAAAACTTCACAGTAAACGACATTGGAACTTCTTCTATGAGCGATGCGTTTCAAGCAGCACTTGAAAACACTTTCACGCTGAAAGTGTTGCTCGTCATTCTGGTGTCGGCTTCGTACGGTCTGTTTGTCGGAGCGATTCCAGGACTGACGGCGACGATGGCTGTTGCCCTGATGGTTCCGTTTACGTTCTTTCTTGATCCAGTATCGGGACTGGCGGCGATCGTAACGATGGAAGCGTGTTGTATTTTCGCTGGTGATATTCCCACGACGCTGATGAGGATTCCGGGCACGCCGTCTTCCGCAGCGTATGTCGATGATGCTTATTGCCTGACGCAACAGGGACGGCATCAACAGGCCCTTGGAGTCTCACTTGTCTACAGCGTTGTCGGCGGACTTGTCGGGGCTCTTGTGCTGATCTTTCTTGCTCCACAACTGGCAAGAATCGCTTTTGAGTTTTCCAGCTACGAATACTTCTGGCTATGCGTGCTGGGTTTGAGTTGTGCCGCTGTCGTGTCGCGAGGTTCAATTGCGAAAGGATTGATTGCCCTGTCGATTGGCCTGCTGCTGAGTTGTGTCGGGCTTGGATCGACGCACAGTGTCCCCAGACTTACTTTCGGAATAGACGAACTGATCACGGGCATCAATTTCATTCCGGCGATGATCGGACTGTTCGGGCTCGCCGAAGTCCTGCGCAATTTCGCGAAGATAAATCCAGAGCTATCTTCTCCAGATCGGGCAACGAGGACTGACCGCTCAACTGTCACAGGTAACTGGTTAAGTCGAGGTGTCGCTGAAGTTTTTGGAGGACTTATTCCGCGACTGAAGAAATCGGGATCGCGGATCGCGAGCAGCAGTGCGATTGGTTCTGCGATCGGTATGTTGCCCGGAGCCGGGGCTGACATTGCTGCCTGGGTGTCATACGCAGTCTCGAAACGTCGTTCAACGCCCGAAGAAAAAGAGCAATACGGAAAGGGATCACTTGACGGCATCGCCGACGCAACGACGGCGAACAATGCATCTCTCGCCGGAGCATGGATTCCGGCGTTGGTGCTGGGAATTCCTGGCGACTCGGTCACGGCGATCGTCATTGGCGTTCTGCTAATGAAGAATATTCAACCGGGCCCCGGTATATTTCATGACCCAGTGCAGTTGCCGCTTGTTTACGGAATCTATATCACGTTCATCCTGGCAAATCTGCTGCTTATCCCACTGGGTTTTCTGGCAATTCGGGCTGGATCGCTGATCATCCGAATTCCACGTCAGATAATTCTCCCTCTGATTCTGATGTTCTGCATTGTCGGAGCATTCGCGATCAACGGCAGCTACTTCGACGTCGGAGTCATGCTGGTGATGGGCCTGCTCGGTGTTGTCCTGGAACGTTTCGAAGTTCCGGCCGGGCCGGTCGTACTGGGAATTATTCTGGGGGGCCGTCTTGAAGAGGCCTTTGTCCAGAGCCTCACCAAGTCCGATTCGCTAACGGCCTTCTTCGGGAGGCCAATCGCCGCGGGACTCGGAGTGCTGTGCATCGTCTTGTGGCTAGCCCCGGTTATTTCATGGATGCGACGACCGCGTCTGGCAACTCAGCCCTCACCGCCACTGGAACATCGCTGAGTTCGTTCCAACTTGCCGATCACACCCCAATTGGTTTCCAAGCTTTAATCCAGATCGTGATGACTAACGTAGCCGGCCCTCAGTGAAGCTTCGGGATTGGTCGCAGAACCTGATGGACTATCAGGCGAGTACAAATTCAAGTAATGCCTGCATGCAATCAACGGTGAACGGCTTCGTGAGCAGAAAAACTGCTCCAGTCTCAGTGGAAATCATCGGTGTTTCTGGACTGCTTTCGGATGTGATAAATCCGAAGAAATGCTTCATCGAATGAACAGCTCGACAGATGCAATCGGTAGCATCGGGTGCGTCTTGCTGCACATAAGAGATCGGTCGAATTGATCAAGCCCCTTGTAGACTCTCCACAAGACATTCTTTGATCACCACGTCAAAGTCGGCAACGACAACGCTCCATTGATGAGCATGTTGTCGCTCTAATTGTGAAACCGAACGTTGACCTTACATGCTACGCCGGCCCACTAATCAGACATTCAACTTTGAACTGCACATTCGCGTTGTGAACCTGCGACAAGGACGTGAGCGACACAAAGCGGGCATACGCTGGACATCGGGAGGCAGATGACTCGCATTCGGTTGACGTGCTTGTCGCCACACCGCCTGCGTTTGTTCTGTAGTCATGGCCGCACCAATCTAACACGTCCAACACCAACTTCGGATGCAGGGCAAGACACCGTCTGCCGTCGGGTCTATCCCTCCGCGTCGCACATGCGTTTCAGCAATGCTTTATCCTGGTCGATAAAAAACACAGCGCTGCAATCTGTGCGCAATTACTCACGCCGTGTCCGAAGCAAACAATCTCTGCGAGCAGGGATGTACTTCATGCGCTGCGAGCGGCAACTGGACGCCGCATTCTGACCAATGGAGGGGAAAACTCATGGGTCTGACAACGGCTCTTAATACGTCTCTGAATGGTTTGCAGTTGAACGAGACCGCGATTGAGGTCATCGGTAACAACATCGCCAACGCCGCGACGAATGGCTACAAGGCATCCGCCGTCCAATTCACAACGCAACTCTCTCGGACACTCAGTGTTGGATCTGCTCCTCAGGGACAAAACGGTGGAACAAACCCTCGGCAGGTCGGACTCGGATCAACCACCGCTGCTATTCGTCGTGACTTCTCACAAGGGGCGATTACGACCAGCACAAGTCCTTCCGACCTTGCCATTGAAGGGGAAGGGTTCTACGTCCTCAGCGGAGCGGATGGGCAGGTATACACCCGCAACGGAAACTTTACTCTGAACAACCAGAGCCAACTCGTTAACGCTGATGGATTGCGTGTCAAGGGCTATGGAATTGATGATCAATTTAACATTGTTACTACACAGTTGGTGAATGTTGAAATACCTCTTGGCAAGCTGAATGTGGCTCAGGAGACCCGAAACGTAGCCGTCGAAGGATCGATTCGTGCGGATGAAGATGCGGTAGAAGCAACTGAATCTGAAGTGATTCAATCAGTGCAACTTTTTGACGGAGCCGGAGCGACGATCACTGGTACAAGCCTGCTGTCTGATACCAGAGCTTCAGTCGGTGGCACACCTGTCTTTGACGCTGGCGAGTCCATTACACTGACGCCACGAAAAGGTGGAGCGAACTACGATGTCGTCAATTTTGACATCACAGCCACTTCTACAGTGGCTGAACTCGCCACGTTCATCAGCGAAGCACTCGGCCTCGTACCTGGAGCAAGTCCCGCTGGTGATCCGTTTGGTCCCGCTGGCGTAAATATCACCGCCGATGGACGGTTCGAAGTTGTATCCAACGCTGGGACATCGCAATCGGTCGAAATCACTCCTGCACGATTCCGCCAATCACAGAATGGCGCCGGATTGTCCGGTGAAAAAGCAATCGATCTGGCTTTCACTCAGACGAGAGAAGGAATCGGCGAGAGCACGCTTACGACATTCCCGGTCTTCGACTCACTGGGTGAGCAGGTTCTGGTCCGGATGCACGCAATCCTTGAATCGAAGTCGCCGACAGCGACAACATATCGGTATTACTTCGAAAGCAGCGAGGACAGCGACTTAAATTCAAACCTGAGTACGGGCACATTCTCACTGAATGAGTCGGGAGAAATCGCAGGCGATTCCATCGCCGAAATTGAGATCGATCGCGCGGCAACCGCCGCGAAAACAATGATCGTTTCAGTGGACCTCTCGCGAATTTCTGGTCTGACTGAACTGGGTTCGTCTGGCACTCTTTCACTTTTTTCGCAGGATGGTGCACCGGCAGGTTCACTGACTAGTTTCAACATAAATGACGCAGGTGTGGTAAGTGGTGTGTTCACGAATGGCGTCATCCGGCCGCTGGGACAAATGGTTCTGGCGAGGTTTTCTAACCCGTTGGGACTGGTTGAAAACGGCGGCGGAACGTTGTTTGAAGGCGTCAGCTCCGGGCCAGCACAGATTACACTTCCTGGTCAGACAGGAACTGGAAGCATTCGATCCGGGGCAATCGAGTTGTCAAACACTGACGTTGGCCGAAGCCTTGTCGACCTGATCGTTTCTTCCACCAATTATCGCGGAAATGCTCGAGTTATCAGTTCTGTGCAACAGCTTGTTGACGAACTTTTGGTTCTTGGGCGATAGGTCGTCTCGTCGTGAACGGCAAACTTCTGAGGCAGGTCGATGATCAAACTCACAAAACTGAACGATGAAGAGTTCGTCGTGAATGCCGAACTGATCCGATACGTCGAGAGCCGACCGGACACTTACGTCACGCTGACGACCGACGATCGTTTTATCGTGAAAGAGTCGCTCGAAGAAGTGGTCAGTCGATCAATCTCGTACTCGCGACTCGTCCGGCTTGCGCCGGCGGCGTGAGATCTTCGCCGCGTAACGTGGACGGAGAATTCAACATCCAGATGGCGCCGGAAATCGAGCGGACGATCGAACTATGGACAAAGCTACAGTTATTGGAATCGTCCTGGCAATCGCGCTTATGCTCGGTGCGATCGCGATCGCACCTGGTTCATCATTCAGTGCCTTCATCGATTATCCGTCTCTTGCCGTCGTCGTCGGTGGGGGAATTGCAGCCACGATGGTTGCCTACCCGATGGAGCCTTTCCTCTCAATGCCCATCATTTTCAAGAAGGCAATCCTTCCGAACCCACCAGAAATGGCGCCAGCCATCAAGACGCTGGTTGAGTGTGCTGAGATTGCCCGGAAAGAAGGGGTGTTGGCGCTCGAAAACAAAACGGCAGACATCGAAGATCCTTTCATCCTGCTTGGGATTCAGATGGCCGTTGATGGTAGTCCAGCAGAGCTGATTCAAAGCGTGATGCGGTCCGAAATGGCAGCGACGGCAGGACGTCACAAGCAGGGCAAGGGGTTGCTCGAAACGCTTGGACGATACTCACCAGCCTTCGGGATGATCGGGACCCTGCTTGGGCTGATCATCATGCTTGGAAACATGGACGACCCGGCCGCGATTGGTCCCGGTATGGCTGTTGCTCTTTTGACGACGCTGTACGGAGCTCTTATATCGAACATCATCGCACTCCCGTTTGCCGACAAACTCATTTTTTATGCTGGTAAGGAATATCAGATTCGAGAAGTTGTCGTTCAGGGAATCATGGCCATTCAAAACGGCGACAATCCTCGAGTCGTCGATCAAAAACTATCAACGTTCCTCTCTCAGAAGGAACGTGATCTGAAGGACGCTGCTTGAAGTTTCAATCACGTGGCGAATGTGTGAGAAGGATCTCGCGGTGTGTTCAAAACTTGCAATCGGTGCTGAACGATGGAAGACGATGCTCCACCAGGCGTCCCGGCATGGGTCGTCACATACGGCGATATGATGTCCTTGCTGCTGACCTTCTTCATCATGCTTGTATCAATGAGCGAGTTGAAGGACGAGGGTAAGAACCGTGCCGCGTTGAATTCAATGAAAGAAATCTTCGGACCGATGGAGGGTACTTCGGGTGTCGCAGGCCGCACATTCAACGACCGCTCCACCCTCGAACACATGAGTTCGAAAAGCGAAAAGATAAAAACGGGCATCGAAAAAGGTAACATCAATTCAGCTGGTAGTGGAGGGGCAGAAAAGTCAGTTAAGACAGTCAATCATGGCGAGATTGTCACCATTGGAGGCTCACTTGAATTCGATCAGTTCTCGACCGAACTGGTTGGTGATTCAGTCTCAAATTTGAACCGGATTCTCGAAGCTATCAAACGCGTTCCCAACCGTGTTATTGTTAGAGGGCATTCGTTTGCCGAACCTTTGAGGCGAAAGCCTCAATTTCGCGATCAACACGATCTTTCATTTGCCAGGGCAAGTTCTGTGGCCCAATATTTGATTGAGAATGATATCAATCCAAATCGTATTCTTGTGAGCGCGGCCGGCGATGCCGAACCACGTATCGTCACGAGGAATCTCGAAGACCGGCGTCACAACCGGCGGGTCGATGTCTTCACAATAGATTCTTACGTGGCGCCGCCTGATCCCGGATAAACGCGAACTCGAAAGACGAGTGTGTTTTGGTTTCGCGGCCCGATTGACTTGGTTGTCGCATTCTAAGGGGCGCGAGATGGCTAACGGGAATGAACCAGATGACGACAAAGGAGTTGATCGGAAAGAAATCGCCGAAAAGAAGTCCGGTAACGGAAAGATGAAAATTCTGATTCTGATCGTCGTGGCCATGCTTGGCGAAGCCGGCCTGTTTTTCTTCCTTGGAGTAGGCTCAAGCGGAGCGTCCGATGCCGCGGCAACTGAAACCATGTCCGGAGAAGATGGCCCGAAGCCAGACGACGACGAAGAAGAACTGGTTGAGGTGGAAGTTCACGACTTCAGCGTGACCAACACGATCGCGGCAACCGACACCGTCGTTCATATTTCGTTCAAAGTACACGCACTACTTGCGATTGATCAGGAAACTGGATTCAAGGAAAAGATTACAGCATCACACAAGGTGAGAGTTCGTGAGTCTATCGAAACAATCTTCAGAAGCGCAACGATGGAAGACCTGACAGATTCGTCACTCAGCACACTGAAACGATTGGTTCGCGAAGAGATCAACCGGGTTTTGCGGCAAAGTTATGTCGTCAGCATCGTGTTCAACGATTATAAGACGATTCAGCAGTAGGAGTTTCAGGCTGCTTGAAACCCCGCTCGATGGCGCATGAGTGGACTGTAAATCAGCCTTGAGGCACGCAGATCGGAAGGAAGCAGGGACGTGGATTCCGAAGAAGAAAATCTCGACGCTGACGATATTCAGGCTCTCCTGGATAAAGCCAATGGTGATGGCAATGAAACCGGTGTGCCAGCAGACTCTGAAGCTGGAACTCCACCGCCGGCAGCAGGCATTGATGAAATGTCTCCCGAAGATCGAGCAAACGAATTACTGAACGAAGTCGACGCCGGTCTCGAAGCTGCCGTCAGCGGCGTGCCAATGAGCGGATCGAATGTTCGCACGAGCCTGGACGACGCGAAGCCGTTCGAGTTCGCCGATCTGGGTGCTGACGCTGAAAATTCTAACGAAAAAGTCTTTAGCATCGGCATGCTGGACGACGTTCAGATGAACGTTCAGGTCGAACTCGGCCGAGCTGAACTGCTTATCGACGAAGTCATGTCGATGCGGAAGGGCGTCGTCGTCCCGCTCGATAAACTCGCCGGAGACCCGATCGATATTATTGTAAACGGTCGTTTACTCGCTCGCGGCGAAGTTCTGGTCCTGAACGACAAGTTCTGTGTGCGAATCGTCGAAATCGTCGCTGCCGATTCCTGACCTGCGATATGCGGCCTGTTTTTCAGTTCCTTTCACTGATTCCCGTGGTGCGCGGCAGGACCGCTTCGAAGTTCTGACATTGACCTGATCCTCGGAAATCGAGGACAACGCCCCGCCCTGAGTGCCCAATTTCGCCGGCACCAGGAATGGAACCGGGAGGGTTCCACGAGGGACAGGCAATGGACTGCAATCAACGCGTCGCGTTTTCGCTGTTTGGTGCGCTGATTTTGTTCGCGTCCAGCACGCATAATCTATCGGCCCAGGACGGCAGATTCACAGCCAGCCCCGACGTCAATACCCCCAAATCGCTTACAAACAACGTCCCGCAGGAATCAGACAAAGCAACTCCGCGACACCTTCAGACCATCCCGGAAAATGATGGACGTGAGAATGCATCGCCCTTTCCTAACGTTCTGAACGGACGGCAAGCGGCCGAACGCCCCGTCACTCCGCTGAAACGAAACTCGAAGCTGCCATCCGCAAAAGGCGACCAGTCGACAACCGGAATAACTGAACGTTCTTCCGGGGGAGCCATTCTGGCCGTACTGGTTGTCCTCCTGGTGTTTGCGCTCGGTCTGGCAAAGCTGTTTCTTAAACGCAGCCCGTACACGATCACCGGCCTGCCACCCGACGCTGTTGATGTGCTGGGGCGTCGAGCCGTTGACCCTCGTAACTCGGTCTACATACTCAAAGTAGGCAGCCGTTTGATTCTGATGGGATCATCGCCTGGTGGATTGTCCAGCCTTGCCGAAATCACTGACCCCATCGAGGTCGCATCGCTGACAAATGTCTGCGCGGCCTCAAAACAAACGGGGCCCGACGCAGCAAAATGGCTTAGTAAGCTCTGGCCGAAAACTACGACCGTCGTTGAAAGTCGTCCGTTCGAAGACCAACTCGGAGCGCAACTTTTCGAAGAAGCCCAACAAGACGAATCAGGACGCGTCGACAGCCTTACCATTTCCACCGGCCGGGAGCGACATCGTGCCGGCTGATTCACAATTCAACAGGATGTGGTTTGACGTGCCGTCAAGCAAGCCGGTGAGCAAAGACGACCCCAACGTGGATGGTCGGCTCAGGAACTACAGCATCAAATTCGTCACGCTGATACTGTTACTTACAGTTTGGGCGACAACAGTCGAAGCTCAGACCAGTGGATTCCCACGCGGCAGGTCAATCATTGACGAACAGCATTTCGCGATTCAGCCTCCGGCTCCAACGCCGGTTCAGCAACCCGAACTGCAGATGCCTTTCGGAGTGAATCCGGATCAGATGCTCTCTCCAGAGGGCCTGACTCCGACACTCAAAATCATGGTTTTGATGACGCTACTGAGTCTGGCGCCATCGATTCTGATCATGACCACAAGTTTCATCCGATTCGTGATCGTCTTCGGCCTGCTGCGTCAGGCACTCGGCACGCAGCAGCTCCCACCGACGCAGGTCATCACGTCTCTGTCTTTGTTCATGACAATGTTTGTGATGATGCCTGTCTGGCAACAGGCGTACGACGAGGGCCTGGCACCGTATATCGATAAGCAACCAATCCCCAACCTGCAACCCGACGACGACATCAAGATGCGGGTGTTCGAAAACACAATACGACCGCTACGGCGATTCATGATTCACCAGATCAGCGCGGCCAATGGCGACGACACCGTCTTGATGCTGGTCGACTATCGGCGTCCGGATCCAAACACAAGTGACGGTCGAACGTGGAAAGAACCGGAGAATCTGGAAGACGTCGAGTCATCAATTCTGGTCACAGCCTTCATGCTGACTGAATTGAAGGCGGCGTTCCTGATCGGCTTTCAGATCTTTCTGCCGTTTCTGATCGTGGACCTTGTCGTTGCTACCATTCTGACGGGCATGGGCATGATGATGTTGCCGCCGACGCTCATCTCGTTGCCGTTCAAAGTGCTGCTGTTCGTTCTAATTGACGGCTGGACGTTAACCGTGGCGATGCTTCTGGACAGCGTCACTGCGGCAACTGGCTGAACAACAATCAGCCAAAATCAATCAGCCAACAACCAATCTGAAACCTAACGACAACGCTGAGTTTCGAATGACTATTATTGATGTCACAGAACTTTGCCGAGCCGCAATAATGACGGCCCTGATTATCGCGGCACCAGTTCTGTCCATCGCGGTTTTCGTTGGGCTGGCAATCAGTATAGCGCAGGCCGTCACGCAGATTCAGGATCAGACTGTCAGCATCATCCCCAAAATCGTCGTCATGCTGCTAACAATGCTGTACGTGATGCCGTGGAGCCTTAGCCAACTGGTCGAATACTCCACTCGGCTCTTCGCCGGCATCCCAGGCCATATTCACTAGCCGCTCGCAGTCAGCAACTTTATGGACGGATTAATTGAGCAAGTAGGAGACTTCTGGACGCGTCAACTGCTCGACGCCGCCGTCCAGCAATTCTACATGTTCATTCTGATTGCCATCCGCTTAAGTGGCCTGTTCACCGTCGGCCCGATCTTCAGCCAGACTACGATCCCGATCAATGTCCGCGTCCTGCTCGTACTGACTCTGGGCTTTGTGATCACTCCGGTGGTTCAACAGGGCTCCGGCAAGAACGTCGCGGAGTACGACCAGAATCGCGACGGGTTTCTCGCAGAATCCGAAGTTCCGCCATTTCTGCAGGGGCGTTTCGAATACCTGGCTAATTCCGTTCACGGATCGACAAACGGAGTTGAAATTCAGCCAGGTCCGCAGCGTCAAGCTGTCGCCGTATCCGCGTTCTCAAGCTACTTCACCGCTCCCGAGACCTTGACCGAACTGCTTCGTGACATCTTCACCGAATTCACGCTCGGGTTTCTGTTGGGACTGGGAGTGACTGTCTTTCTGGCCGGCCTGCAGTTATCCGGACAGTTAATCGACCAGCAACTTGGACTCGAATTCGGCGCGGTCGTGAATCCGGATCTTCAGGGTGGAGCGTCGATTTCCAGTCAGACATTCTTTCTGCTCGGTGGTGTCTGTCTGTTGGTGATGTCACCATTGAACGGGCATCTCATGATGCTGTCCGCTCTGTTTGAAACATTTGATGCCATGCCAGTCGGCGACGCGTTTCTTTTTCGAGAAGCTCACATTCTCTTCAGCGAACTGGTTCAAAAGTCTCTGCTGCTGGCGGTACAGGTGGCCGCTCCAATCATGGCAACGATGGGACTGGTCACGATCTCGATGGGATTTCTTGGTCACAGCGTACCGCAGATCAACCAGCTGGTAGTCGGTTTTCCCGTACGATCACTGGCGGGAATGCTGGTGCTGTCTTTAACTCTCAGTGGAACTGGCCGGTACATCGTCGACTCCGTACCGTCGGTCATCAACGATATCCAACTGGCAATTACCTCTTATCAGTAGATTGGCGGTCGTCACACAGCAATGGCTACCGACGACACAGGAGACAAGTCGGAAGACCCAACTGAACATCGGCGGCAGGAAGAACGCCGTAAGGGAAATATTGCGCGCAGCACCGAACTCAACATCGCCGGTCATCTACTCTCAACAGCCGCCGTGCTTTTCTTCCTGGGCGCCGACCTCGTGAACGCCCTCGGAAATATGATCTCGATGCACCTTCGAACTGCCAGCAATCACAAAGGCGACGTTGGAGAGTTTAACGCGGAATTCAAGGAAGTTGGTCTCTGGGCCGCTTCGAATGTACTGCCCTGGATGTTCGGGCTCCTGCTCGCCGCTGTTGCTGTCAATCTCGCGCAGGTTGGATTTCTCGTCGCTACCGAGAAACTGAACTTCAAACTCAATGCCATCAACCCGGTAACCGGCCTCAAACGAATCTTCTCAGTCCGCAGTATCGTCACCCTGACCATCAGCCTTTGCAAACTCGCGTTGCTGACACTCGCCGCCGCGTGGTTGATCTGGCTGGAACTACCAGGCTTCCTCAATCTGACGTCCGCTTCACCGTGGACAGCTGCTCTCGCCGTCGGGTATGCAATCCTGAAGCTGTCCATTGTCTTGTCTCTCATCCTGATCATTCTGGGGGTTGCTGATTACGCATTTCAGCGTTGGAAGCACACTCAGGAAATCATGATGACCAAGGAAGAAGTCCGTCGAGAAATGAAAGAAATGGACGGAGACCCACTCATTCGTCGACGTCGACGTGACGCTCATCAGAAGCTGATCGAGGCTCGCGACCTCAGTCAGGTGTCTTCAGCAGCGTTCGTTCTGACAAACCCGACCCACTACGCCGTTGCATTCAAGTACGATCCACCGAACGTCTCCGTTCCGACCGTCGTAGCAAAAGGTGCCGACGAGACCGCGTTTCGGATGAGAGAAATCGCCGTAGAGAACGGAATTCCGATCATTGAACGGCCCGAACTGGCACGGCAGGTCTATCGCACATTAAAAGTGGGACAGAGTATTCCGTCGGATCTGTATGACGTCTTCATTGAAATCCTGAAGTACGTCTACACAATCACCGG
>CALGTK010000178.1 GCA_937904325.1 uncultured Planctomyces sp. | reverse complement strand
AGCGTCCGTAGTCAGCAGGGTAGAGAAAAAGAATCCGTCGTTGAGCATTTGATCGAAGCTCCATGTCGCGAAACTGCCAGTTCCCAGACAGCAGTGGATGCTCGCGATACAAGCGAATCTGTCGCGGCGGCATGTTGCCCATGACCGGGAAAGGTCGTTCGAGTTCGGTCACGCCATTGGTCAGTCCGACCTGCATGTCGAACAGCGACTCGCGGACCGTAAGCTGCTCACCAGACGGTGCACGTAATGGTTGACCTCGTACCACCTCGTGAATGTCATACGGATCGTCGGCGATGGGTGTGCTGCCTTCTTCCATTTCCATTCGAGCGTTTGTCGGCCAGCCTCGGCTATGCGGGTCGTCATCACCGTCTCGCGGGTCGATCGTTCTCCAGACAGCCTGGCGGGAGTTCGTGACAGCGCGAACCTTCCACGACGCCGTTGTTCCAACAATGACCATCAGACCCATGACGAAGAGCATAATCGGCAGACTGAGTGTCAGTTCAAGCGGAGCCAAACCAGCGCGAGTTGGTGCAACGCCGTTCCGTGGAGTTAACGACTTTCTGGTATCAGGGCATGAACGAAAAGACAGGAACACGAAGCGGAAGCATCGCTGCTCCAACGTTTTTAGTGCCTTTCCGTGTCTTCCGTGGCTGTGCATGTTGTTTGTCTCGAATGCGATGAGGCTGTGTTAGTGGGAATTAACGCGCTTCAACATGTTGTTCTCTGATTCCCCATAGTTTGGTAGCCTGACATCTACAAAATCACCGCCCGGATTTGTTTGAAGGATCTCGGGAAGACGTTCGGCGGTTGCCGGGACGAGTTGGACCATCCAGTTTTGATTCAACAGATCCCAGTGTGTCGGGTAGCTTTCGAGTAGCCAGCGTTCACGCAGGACTCGCTCCAATGAGTCTTCGGGCGGCAGCGCGGCAGGCGGCCGGTTTCTGGGCACCTCGAGTTGGCTCGTGAAACCGAATGTTCCGCCAAGACTGACTTGATCAACGCCGTCCCCGTCATCAGGAGTTGGCCCGCCTCCATGCATCAGAATCTTACGAGGTCGCGGAACGAACAGAGAAATCTGTGAAAACGTCTGCGCATCGGCGTCTACTTTCAGCGGATTCGTGAATAGTCCCGGCCCAAGTTCTGTGCGGTGCCGTCGGTACGTTACTCCCACGAAATGGAAGTTTTCTTCCAGGTAACCGTCCAGATCGACCAGTCCTCGGAGATTATTCATGACCCATGGGAAGTGGTCATCACGGAACCGCTTGAGTCGCGTATTCTCTTCGGCTTGACGGATCAGCCGTTCCATGGGTTCGTCAACGTCTGTGAATCGCAAGAGCATCGGGACGTTAGTGACTGGATATTCGATGTTGAGCAGGCGTTCCAGTTGCCCGCACGTGGCGATTCGCCAGAGATGGAAGTATGCAGACATTTTGGAGTCGTGATTAAAGAGCCGAAGCCGGTCGAAGTTCCAATCGTTGAGAAATTTGCGTGCGACGTTTCGGCGTTGTCGTAGTGCAATTTCAAGATAGACATCGGCATCAAGCAACTGCGGATAATCGTTCTGAAATGGATCCGGATCGACAACGGGTAAAGTCCGGCTTAACGGATCAGATTCATCGCTGAAGGCAACCGGCAGCACGCTGGTTCGCCAGAGAACGGCTCTTTGCCGGCCCCGTTCATGTTCGTAATCAGCCTGAAGTGTCGATCTTCCTTCAAGGCTGCTCGGGCCGAGCAATCCGTGTCGTCGAGACACTTCGTTGGCAACAGACTGGGCTAAATTTGGCACTGTCTGCAAAAGACTGCGTTGAAATTCACCGATCAGTTGCGCTTCGAGAATGTATTCGAAGACGGGCAGACTTAGTTCCGACGCGGCGGCCGTGAGTTCGCCGTACGCCGTAACGGCTTCCTGCTCCTTAGGCACTTTGTCGACCATTGCAGCGCCGAGTTCCGTGAATTTCGGAAACCTTGAACGGGCAAGTGTTTCGCCTGCGAACGTCCATGCATCCAGAACAGGGGGAACGAGGCTCTCGGCGTTGCGGTCTCGACCTTCCCGCAGGAATGCGGTCATTGCAAAGACGTCGGAGATCAAATGATTGGAGAAGGCCAGTCCGTTCATCCCACGAGCAAGAACGACGCCACCAGAATATGTCGCGGCGTCGGACGCGTTCTGCATTTTCAGCTTGTCGTCAATGTGTGTGCCGACGTTAACGATCATCACCAGAATCATTGTGAACATCAGCAGCGTAAACACTGTCACGATGCTGATCGATCCACGCTCGTCGTTGTGTACCCGACGAGGTAAGTCTTTCAGGCATCGCGAGACAGTACTCGTCAGCCGCTGCATGATGTCAGTCAATGTTCTGTTCATAGGGTAGTAGTGGTTTGAAACCTTCGTTAGTCAGTGTTGCCGACGCGGAAATCGGAACGGTGTAGGCTGGTCGAGTCCATGGAACGTCATCGCCTGAGCCACCGCGGACTTCGACACGCGAGGACACGCGGTCGGGTTCGCCATCGGCTCTAACGATGAATTTTGCCAGAAAGCGCCCCGGGCCTGGCAGAAGAGCGAAGTCATGTGTCACGGTGAGCCTGAGAGGATCCTGCCAACCGACTTCATGAGGAACCCAGTCGCGAATCCACTCACCTTCATCGTTGCGTTGAGGAAGTCCATCAAACAGGACAAGTTCACGTGGATTGTATGTTGGGCCTTCCTGTGTGTCCTTGTCGAAGAATGCGAGTTCAACTCGTGTGTTCCAGTAGGCGTAAGAAAGTTTGTTGAGCAGTCTCTGTGTGATTCGTGAATTGCTCAGTGTCGATGAGACAAGTTGTTGATACATGGCTTGAAAAGCCCACGCCTGGACACCGCATTGTGAGCAGTTGATCGGATCGACCATTTGCCGTGATGGGCTGACAGGAGCCGTTGCCATGGTTGCGGCGCCGAGAATTTTTTCAAGCTTATAAGAGGTGTAGGCCTGCGCTCCTTCAAAATCAGTTCGCGATCCCGTGAATGTAAGATTGATCGGCCTTTCTGAACTGAGTGGCGACTGAAGCTCGTTCTCGATCTCTTCGGCTTCGCCCTGCGTGTTGCCGACAACTCGAGCAGGTGTCCAGACGATGGCGGCTCGTGCCGCGGCGAATGTCGCGTAATGCACACCCATAATGCCAATCATCAACTGGCTGACCTGCACGATGAACATGACGATCATGATGAAGAGAGGCAGCGTCAGCACAAAACTCAGAGACTGAACCGCTCCTTCTTCAGAACGGTGCAATTTGCGGAGTCGAACAATTTCCAGCCGCGCACCGCTCACTCCAACCACGATTCGCAGCAGAACGAAGGCTGCGGCAAGGGCTGCGATGGCTGGCAGTAAGCTTTGAAGGATTACTCGGTTCAAAGGCGACACTCCGTCACACGTCTAAGCAACTAACGAATTGTGTCACGTATCTTCTGGTGATACGCATGGCTGTCCAGTCAATCAACGCAGAATTGCTGGAAATCGCGACTTCGTAACGAGATACGCAGGCTTTGATCGATAATTAAGAGGCTTCGCACATTTGCCGATCGGCAAACGGGGCGGTCATCCGCCAGGTGTGCAGTCACGCTGCGTTGCGGACTTCATAAGATCCAACTTGCACCTTGTGGTTGCTATATTTCATAGTTTAGCGAAGGTAACTGGCCAGCCAGTTACCTGATTCAGAGACTCGCTTCAAAAGTGGCTTGCGCGAGTTTGCGATGGTATTTAGTAATAGGATGAGGACTTGATGTCGGCCGAAACAAAACTGACGCTCGAAGTCTTCTCAGATTACGTCTGACCGTGGTGTTATCTCAGTACGGTTCGTATTGAACGACTCAAAGCAACTTACGATATTGACGTCAGATTTCGGCACTTCCCGCTGCATCCGGACACGCCGGACGAGGGCCTTACGCTGGAACAACTCTTTGCCGGACGAAACATCGACATCCCTGCTACTCAACAACGCATGACAAGGCTGATGGCTGAAGAAGGACTGCTCTATGGAAAGAGAACTCACACTTACAACAGTCGTCTCGCTCAGGAACTGGCGGTGTGGGCGGAGACACAGGCGGGAGCCACGATTCACAGGGCGTTGTTTCTGGCATACTTCGTCGATGGGCAGAATCTTGGCTCGAAAGACGTGTTACTGGCCACGGTCCGGAAGATCGGTCTTTCGATTGAAGAAGCAGATCTCGTCCTGGCTGACCGGAAATTTCGCGAGCACGTGGATCGTGACTGGGCACTCTCACATCAGTATCAGATTACCGGAGTGCCAACGTTCGTTGTTGATGGTCGAGGAGTCAGCGGTGCTCAGTCGTACGAAACACTGGAGCAACTCGTCATTACCGCAGGAGCGATTCCGAGATAAACGGGCTGGTTGATTATTGCCAGACAGTGTCCGTTATACTTTTGCAGGGATTTGATGCTGGTATGAACGGATGCACTTTTTTTACATTTTTCACATGTCCGGCTTACTGAGCATTGTGTAGCAGTACATTGACAGTTGCCGTCGGCACGGAACTCGCTTTTTCCACGGGCGGCCGGAATTCCAGATTGTCCGTGAACTATGAAGTGGAAGACTCGGCGAACTCCAATTGACGCCATGCCTCTGCAACAAGTGGCCCGTCCGAGGCACATCTGACGATGGATGAATCACGAGGGATGTTGACGGCTTCTGTGGGAGCCAGATAAGCAGCCAGTTGTTTGGAATCGAACAGCGTGCTGATTCGAGCGGCAAATGCCGGGAGTTCGCTTCTAAAATCGTCGTTGGACTCGGCGGCTTCGATAAAGTCGAGCAGTTTTTCACCGATCAGGTAGTTCAGTGCCTGTTGAGTGCCGAAGGCGTTGCGGATTCCGGTTGTGGCGTCGCATTGCTCCGTCCACATTCTGTGCAGTTCCATCTAGCCGAAGATTCCAATCATCGAGGCGAGCCCATTGGGACAAATTCAGTACAGCACTGAAATTAACAACGGTGCCAGACGCATTCAGCTCAACACTTCGGCGATCGGCGTGGGATCGCTGACGAGGTGTGCCGGACGGCCGAGCGGCGAGTAGTATACGGTATCCGGGTCGATGCCGAGTTTCGTGTACACCGTCGAAACGAAATTCTCCGGTGAAAGCACTCGTTTAACGGCTGAGTAGCCGCTTTTATCGGTGGCACCTACTACGACTCCACCGGGAGTGCCGCCGCCGGCTATCAGCACACTCATCGCATTGGACCAGTGATCGCGACCCCCACGTGAATTCACTTTCGGCGTTCGCCCGAATTCGCCCAGAGCGATGACGAGAGTCGTGTCGAGCAGACCGCGTTCATCGAGATCAGTAATGAGGGCGGCGACCGAATTGTCCCAGGATGGGAGCCGCTTTTTGCAGACAGGGAAGATCGTTCGGTGGTGGTCCCAGCCGCCGTCGTAGACCGTCGTGAAGGGAACGCCAGCTTCGACGAGACGCCTTGCCAGCAGACAACGTTGACCAAAGGAATCTCGACCAAAGTTGTTACGGACTTCGTCGGACTCTTCGTGGATGTTGAACGCTGCCTGTGCCGCGGGCGACGTGATCAGGCTGTGGCCCTGCTCGTAGAACTCGTCCAGTGACAGGACCGGATCAGCAGCAGCTTTGTCAGTGATCCGAGGTAGTTTGTCGACAAGGCGTCGCAAGTCGGTGCGATTCTGGAATCCGTCTTCGGTCAGGCCCTTAGGTAACGCGACGTCGCGAACTCGGAAGGCTGACGAGTTGGGGTCGTCGGCGACAACAAACGGAGCATACTTTGCGCCCAGGAAATTCGGGCCACCCGAACGCGACATTCGAGCCAGCGAGAAGTAAGACGGCAGCCCGTCGTTGCGGCCCAGTTCTTTGGCAGCCACAGACCCCATGCTTGGATGAAAACTGACGAACGCTCCACAGCCAACGGGAATTCGCGGCGGAGCACCGGTCATCATGTAGTGGTTACCGGCTCCGTGGTTTCCCTGGTTGTGCCGGATCGAACGAATCAGAGAAAAGCGATCGTTAATCGCCGCCAGCTTCTGCATGTGCTCCGAAAACTGAACACCAGAAAGCTGCGTCGAAATGGGTTCGAATTCGCCGCGGATTTCGGAAGGGGCACCCGGTTTGGGATCAAACATCTCGTAATGGGTCGGCCCTCCGTCCTGCCAGATCAGGATGCAACTCTTCGCTGCCGGAGCGATGACTTTTCGCGTTGGAGCAGTCAGTCCGCGCATCCGAAGAATGTCAATCATTGACACGCCGAACGTTCCGCCCAACCCGAGTTTCAGGCAATCGCGGCGTGTCATTCCTTCGCAGTTTGTGGAGATACTCATCAAGAAACCTTGAGTCTAAGTGCGCAATTCTGCTGAAGCATATTCGGTGGAGTTGAGTTTGTAGCAGGACGGTTTTTGTCGCAAGGCCGATCGCAACTCATAATAGTTTACGGCTACCAGACACGCGGACATGACGGCGAACACCTGATTCATCGGTTTTTCGAATTATCGACCAACTCTGTCCACTGAAACACATCGAGACATCAACGTTTGGCAGCCTGGCTTTCAAGCCGGCCGGATTCTTCTGACCACAGCTTTGATAGCTTTTTGACTTGCTCCGGATTTTCCCCTGCCAGGTTGCTGAGTTCCAGTGGGTCGTTATTCAGGTTGTAGAGTTCCCACTGCGGACGAATTCTGGACTTCGTTCCGGCGTCGGAACGCGAGACCAGTTTCCAGCCATCGTGCCGCAATGCCCTTCCTTTGTTGTGCTGAAAGAACAGCGTGCGATGGCCCTGGTAAGAACTCCCTTTGAAGGCGACTGCTAGGGACTCGCCATCACGACTGACCGTCGGATGGCCGTTCAATCTCGCGGGAGCTTGCGAGTCGGTTACATCCAGAACGGTCGGCATGATGTCAATCAGATGATTGACCGATTTCACAAGCCGACCGTTGTCTTTAATGCCGGCTGGCCAGTGAGCGATCATTGGCGTGCGGATACCGCCTTCATGGTCGTACTGTTTGAAGAGACGGTAAGGCGTATTCGACAGATTGGCCCATCCGTGGCCGTAGCTCTGATAGGTGTCTTCCGGCCCGGGCATAATTTCCGGAAGGTTGCCTGGTCGCACCTTTCGTCCGTCACGCGTCGTCTGAGGGAGGTAGCGACCTTTACGATCCTGTCTGTACTCGACGTGGCAGCCGCCGTTGTCGATCGTGAATAAAATGAGTGTGTTGTTCAATCGGCCGGATTGTCGCAGTGCTTCCACAATTTGACCGACACCTCGATCCATCATCGAGACTTGAGCGGCGTAAACTTCCATGCGTCGCTCCTGCCACGCTCGGTTAGTTATTTCTTTCCAGGCGGTAACGTTGGGATGACGAGGCGAAGTCGGTAAAGAGTCTGAGAGAATTCCGATCTTCTTCATCCGAGCCAATCGCTTTTCGCGGAGTACATCCCAACCTTCACGGAAGTGCCCCTTGTAGTCGGCAACATCGTTTTCGGGAGCGTGCAATGGCCAATGGGCGGCGGTGTACGCGACGTAAAGAAATACCGGATCGTCTGTATTAAGTCCTTCGATCATGTTAGCGGCTTCATCACTGATTGCGTCAGTCAAGTAGTAGTCTGGATCGTTGTGAGCCTCGTGCTCCACATTTTGGCGATTACGACTCAGGCTGTGCGGAGCATAAAAGCTCGCCGCTCCACCGAGGATTCCATAGAAGTTCTGAAAGCCACGATCCATCGGATAGGTAGCATCTTTCTTTCCAGCAAGATGCCACTTACCGGACATTCGCGTTTGGTAGCCTCGCTGCTTCAGAACTTCCGGCAAAGTCACACACCGAGCATGCAGTCCGTTGTCCACCATCGACGTCCGATGATAAATCCCGGTCAACAAAGCCGCACGAGAAACCCAGCACATGTTCTCGCTGTAAAAATTTGTAAATCGCAACCCTTTAGTTGCCAGCCGATCCAGATTCGGAGTCCGAATCTCCCCACCAAAGCAACCCAGATCGGAATATCCCATGTCGTCCGTCATGATGAGAACGATGTTGGGACGCTTGCCCGCTGATTTGACCGAAGTTCTAGCATGCTCTTCGCTCAGGGCTGACCGACGTGGTAAGCACTCGCATGTCGTCAACATAATCAGCATGAGTTACTTTAGAAAGTTGGGTTTGAAGAGTGATTGAAAACGGCGGCGTGTTT
>CALGTK010000177.1 GCA_937904325.1 uncultured Planctomyces sp. | reverse complement strand
ACAATCGGCAGCACAACGGCAGCGGTCATCACGGACAGCAAAGCAATTCGGCAGGAGTGGAACATAGAGGCTTCCTCAAGTTCTGTTTTATTTCGGGTAAACATCGATCCGGCTGGATCGAACCGGATCGGCTGGCAACTATCGGTAGAGCAATAGTATTGAAGACTTCATCCGCCGAAACAATGGACGAGGATGTTCGCCCTGCGACACCGACTCAGCCATGCTGGGAATCATTGTGTTACGGTGCCGCAATCAGCCGCCCATTGGAGAACATGATTTCTGCTGGCTAAGTTGGAGCGGCATCGACGTTAAGCCGGAAGTAAATGCTGCGGCGGAGACGGTTTTTGTGAGCAAGGTGTGATGAAGGATCGGTAGAATCACCTGGTGGCACTCTGAAGTGCCCGAAAACGACTAGGACAACAGTCCGGCGCGGAAGTGTTCGCGAACTCTCGTAGCTTGCCGCTGGCCAGCATTTTTTGCAGGCGCAGACCAAGGCTGTGAGCAACGACTATCAATCTGATTTCTTACGGTTCTTTTTCAGGTTTCACAGACGTGGGCAAAGCTGCGCTCAACTCGTTTACTCCGCCACTTCTGCAGACGCTGCCAATGATCAAAACACAGGCCGTACCAGCAAAACAATCCGCGGAGCCCGGCGCCGTACAGTCCTGACGAGTGTCCTGGAATCGCTGCGTCTGTCCCTGCAGGAATTCACACTGAACCATGTGCCTGAGGAAGTAACATCCTAGCTGACCATCGGTCGCCGTCGCTTCCGACAACTGCTGGAAACGCACAACCTGCCCCCCGCCCGAGAGATCGCCGCTGAATGCTCTCCTGCCTGCAATCGGCGTCCCCTAACGCGCGTCCTCCGCTTACAGAAACTTGCCAATCGCCGACCTGAACTCCAACCTGCCCTGACCCAACCTTCGGGCTGCCGCTTCACACTGCGCTGAAGCCAGGAAAGAATGGGCATCTACAAAGTCGACCGAGGTGCGTCGCTGTCGGCTGTCGTTCGAGGAAAATTTCTCTTTAGCTTGAGAAACTGCTTCTCGAACAAATGCCAACTTACTTCGGCAAGAACCAGACTGATCATCACTCCCATACAATAGCATTGAACATCCACCAGTCCGGTTGCGTCACCAGCAGCCTGTTTGCGGTGTGACACGTTGTTCATGAAAACCAGTACCGGCATGTGAATGACGTAAATCCCGAAACTCCTATTGCCTAGATGTCTAACTAATCGCCAATTGAGCAATCGGCATACGGGTCTGGCAAGGTGGTGTTCGTCGACGATCAGCGCGATCAGCGCGGCACACATTAAAGCAAAAAAAGTGTACCCCACTGTCTGACTTATGATGCCGTTCATCTGATAGCCAGACTGCATGACAGTGATCACTGCCAGCACTGCGACAGACGTCAGAAACATCGGAAGAGACAGCTTTCTCAAACGTTCTCGTTGAGTGCCAAGCCGCCAACTCGCGACCAACGCGCCCAGCGCCAATGCGTCAATTCGGAATGGGGTCACCGTCGCAATTATCCACTGGTCGACACCATCCCCTGAGGCAATACACCGAGCGACTAATGCAGCAGTCGTTGCGAACACACAGAATGCCGGAATGTACCGCGGATGAAGAACGCAAATGATGATCGGCCATACAAGGTAAAACTGCTCTTCGATTGCCAGCGACCAGAACGGCTGCAAAGCCTGTGGCTGGTGCGTCCCGTCAAATACTGGAATCCAATTCTGAGCAAAGAGCCAGTACCACCACTGAAGTTCAGAGACATCGAGGAGAGAAAAAAGCAGGAGAAGGGATCCAAAGTACAACGGAAAGATTCGCAATACTCGTCGCATGAAAAAATTGCGGAAATAATTTGATTCGCCGTTAGTCTGAATCAAAATCGTGGTGATCAGAAACCCCGATAACACGAAAAAGAGATCGACTCCGCTCCACCCTGCAGAAACCAAGTTCAACCACAAACGCTCACCCACATTAGAACCATCCAACAGAACCTGGCTGTGAAAGCCAACCACCAGAACAATCGCCACTCCCCGGACTCCGTCAAGCGCAGGAATGTGCGCGGCCGAAATCTGCGATGAATCACTCACGCGACAATTCCCTTCCGACGACAAACCACAAGGTAGCCTCAAATAAATCATCAGCGGCAGATCGCAGCTCTTCGGGCATCTCCAACATCGTAACGCACTCATTTCAACACGATCTGCGTTATCACGGCTCACCAGTTCAACAAAAAATTATTGCGTTTCCAGTATGCAAACGCTTCATTTCGAAAAACTCTGGTTTCTCACTTGCTGAAGAGTTCTCTCAAACCGGCGCATCCAATCCCAACTGACTATTTGGAAGTGGAACGAATCACTTCACCAGCCATTGCGTGAACGTCAGGAAAGACCCGCGTGAATTTACATCTGAAGTGCAAAGTCGGCTTTTGTGAGGAGTGAGATTGTTGAGTCGGTTCGTGACGTGGGCAAAAGCGTGACGTTGTCGACGGTCAGTGTCTGACGCAGCTTTGGCGGGATAATGCGGAACGCTCGTTCTTTGGCGGCGTTCAGTCTGGCGCTGGTGACGTCTTTCAGCTTCGCTGTGATCAGAAATCCGCTCTTGCGTTCCACACAGGTCATGATCATGCCGGAGTGATTTGCACCGTGAACCGTGTCGACCTCCCAGTCACCGAAGCGGCGGCGTGAATCGGCTTTCGCGGGTCGATGCTAACGCGGTTTCTGATGCGACCTCTTCCATCCATGCCCCGACGTTTGCGATGACGACCGTGACGCATGGCCGAGCGGAAATATTCGCGAAGTATCTTAGCTTGCCGCTGACCAGCATTTTTTGCAGGATCAGACCAAGCTTTGAGAAGGACCCTACCTATCCCAGCCTGCACGACGGACGCAAGTCACGAGTCATCTTCGGAGAGGTCTTCCCCAACTCACGACGCTCCTGTTTGATCCGTCTGACCCATGATTCGGAAACGTCAAACCGCATTGCCACTTCACGCCAAAATACTTTGGGATACATCACGAGCACATCCTTGCTCGTTCCCAATGTGTTCAGCTCGCCAGAATGGCGCTACTCTTACGGTGCGACGCTCTATGATCGCAGGAAGCCTTTTGATGTCAGCAGTTCGATGACGGCATCTGCACATTCATCAACCGACTGCTCGCCAGTCTTCAGCACCAGATCAGGTGATTCCGGAACTTCGTAAGGCGCACTGTCTCCAGAAAATTCCGTGAGCTTGCCTGCATCGGCCTCAGCGTACTGACCGCGAGTATCACGTTGGCGACACAATTCAATGGGGGCGTCGACGTGAACCGTCAGGAATCTGTCGGTACCGACTACTCCGGCTACCTTGTCTCGCACCGTTGCGTTCGGAGCCACAAACGCGGCAATACAAATAATGCCGGCGTCGTTCAGGATGTTCGCAAGGTGTGCCGATCGGCGCAGGTTCTCTGATCGTTCTTCAAAGCTGAAACCAAGATCTTTGCTGAGCCCTCGACGGACCTGTTGTCCATCCAGAACCGTGACCGCTCGACCGCTTTCAAATAACTTGCGTTCAATCGCCTGAGCAACCGTTGTCTTGCCGCTGCTTGTCAAACCCGTCAGTAATACGGTTGCTGGTTTCTGGCCATAGCGAGCTTCGCGTTCTGCGGGAGTCACTTCGTTCAGGACACCAGCCTGCTTAGTGTCTTCTTCAACGGCAATCTCTTCTTCCCACGCTGCCAGCCTCTTCCCACTGGCACTGCGATCTAGAATCATGGCCGCGGCTACGGTCGCGTTCGTGATCCGATCAATCAGAATGAGTGCGCCTGTAGAGCGATTGCTTTTGTACGGATCGAAGGAAATCATCTCGTTCAGACACAGTCGGCAACGACCAATTTCATTCAGATTCAATTGCGGCGAAGGGTTGCTGTGCAGTGTGTTCACGTCGATTCGGTAACGCAGAGATTCGATGGATCCTGTAATCAGCTGAGCCGAGTGCTTCACCATATAAGTCTTGCCGGGGACCATCGGTTCTTCAGCCATCCAGACCAGCATTGCTTCGACGGTATCAGACGTCACTGGAACGTTGCCGGTTTTCACAATCGTGTTGCCGCGGCTGGCATCCACTTCATCTTCTAAAGTCAGCGTGACAGCAAGCGGTGCGTAGGCTTCATCCATGCTGCCGTCCTGGGTGACGATCTCTTTGACATGCGTTGTCTTTTTGCTGGGCAAGACCATTACTTCATCACCCTTCCGTATAATGCCGGAAGCGATGGTTCCGCAGAATCCGCGGAAGTCGAGATTCGGTCGGTTGACCCACTGGACGGGCATCCGAAAGTCCTGCAGATTTCTATCTGACCCAATGTAGACAGACTCCAGCCGATTCATCAGGGTGCCGCCGTTGTACCACTCCATATTTTCACTGCGGTCCACAACGTTGTCACCATTGAGCGCAGACAATGGAATAAAGTGGAGGTCCGGCAGGTCAAGACGTCGAGAAAATGCGCTGTAGTCGGCGCAGATTTTGTCGTAGGTGGCTTCATCAAAATCAACGAGGTCCATTTTGTTGATGGCAATAATTACGTGACGAATGCCGAGCAAAGACACGATGAAGCTATGCCGCTTGGTCTGAGTCATCACACCATGCCGGGCGTCGATCAGAATGACCGCGAGATCCGCGGTACTGGCTCCCGTTGCCATGTTGCGAGTGTATTGTTCATGTCCCGGAGTGTCCGCGATGATGAACTTGCGTTTGGCGGTGCTGAAGTAACGATAGGCCACGTCGATCGTGATCCCCTGTTCGCGTTCTTCTTTCAGTCCGTCTGTTGCAAGCGCAGGGTCAAACTCTCCACCAACGGCCCCTTGGGTTTTGGAATCGGCTTCAATCTTGGCCAGTTCGTCTTCATACAGCATCTTGGAATCAAACAGCAGGCGGCCGATGAGCGTGCTTTTTCCGTCATCGACGCTGCCACACGTGATAAATCGCAACAACTGCTTTTGCTCGTGCTGCTTAAGGTACGCTTCGATGTCGGTTGAGATCAGGTCTGAATGATGTGACATGGATCTTGTTGTTTGTAAATGAGTGGCGGTTTGGGCCGGTGTCCGGTTTGAGGCCTCAATTACCGCTGTGATGTATCAGCAGAAATCCGCAGAATGACTTAGAAGTATCCGCGTTCTTTTTTTCTCTGCATGCCGGCGCCGCCTTCGTCCTGATCGATGACGCGACCCTGACGTTCACTGGTTTTAGTAAGCAGCATTTCCTGAATAATTTCCGGCAGCGTGGTGGCTTCGGATTCAACAGCACCGGTTAACGGATAGCAGCCGAGTGTGCGGAAACGAACCATCTTCTCCATGGGTTGTTCACCGGGAAGAAGTGGAACTCGATCATCGTCCAGCATAATCAGCACACCGTCGCGTTCCACAACTTTGCGCTTGGCCGATTTGTACAACGGAACGATCGGGATGTCCTCAAGATAGATGTACTGCCAGACATCCAGTTCAGTCCAGTTGCTTAATGGAAAGACACGGATGCTTTCGCCCTTGTTGACTCGCGTATTGTAGACGTTCCACAATTCCGGACGCTGGTTCTTCGGGTCCCACCGATGATTCTTGTCGCGGAACGAGAACACCCGCTCTTTAGCGCGGCTTTTTTCTTCATCGCGACGAGCTCCACCGAATGCCGCATCAAAGCCATACTTGTCCAGAGCAGCTTTCAGAGAATCAGTTTTCATGACTTCCGTGTGCTTTTCGCTGTCATCCAGAGGATGGATGTTCAGATTTGCGCCTTCTTCATTAATGTGAACAAGAAGTTCCAGGCCCAGTTCTTCGCGCACTAATCGATCACGGAATGCGATCATGTCCTTGAACTTCCACGTCGTATCAACATGCAGCAAAGGAAAGGGAGGCTTGGCCGGATAGAACGCTTTCATAGCCAGATGCAGCATGACCGCTGAATCTTTTCCAACTGAATAGAGCATCACAGGATTGTTGAATTCCGCTACGACCTCGCGGATTACGTGAATGCTCTCGGCCTCAAGTTGCTTCAGATGGGTTAAGTTGTAATCGCTCATATTCTTCCTGGAGCGGGCATTCTGATGGATAATTCTGTGGCGAGTATAAGTCGGACACACGAATCGTGTTTAGGGTAGTTTCGACCTGCAATCAACCCCGTTCGTGGCGAGGGGAAGCTTGTTGCCCTGAAGAACTTGTCGGCACATTTCGAGCGATTCGGTACAGAATCTAATGGTTGGCGATTTCTTGCTGACACCGTTTCGCCAGATAGTCAGAAAGATTCTGCGAGTGAAAAAGTTGTCCAGACGCTGGTGCCCTGATTCGTCAGCAGAATAAAAACAGGGACTCTCCCCGGGGGTCTTCGACGTGGCTACACTGGAAAGAAGAATTCCGAGACAGGCGTCATGTCCCGCGAGTTGGCGCGTACGTCTTCGGCCGCAGCATCGGGATCATGTATGGCGCTACGACTTCGTGTTCAGTCGCACTCATGACGGTCGCCCCATTCGAATGCTGACGATGATCGACGAGCTTACCAGAGAGTGTCTGGCGATCGACGTATCTCGCAGACTGACCAGCGAAGACGTTCTGGAGCAATTAAGTGACCTGTTTATCCATCGAGGCCCGCCGGAATACATCCGCTCGAACAACAGACCGGAATTCACAGTTCACCCGGTGGGTAACTGTCTGGACAACGTTGGCGTAAAACTTTGTTCATTGAACCAGGCAGTGCGTGGGAGAACGGTTTTATCGAATCATTCAACAGAAAATTCCGCGATGAGTTGCTCAACATCGAGCTGTTTGACACTCTGCTGGAGGCACGAGTTCTGATCGATCGCCGGAGAGTTCTCTACAACACGGTTCGGCTACACAGCTCTCTGGGCTACAGACCACCAGCACCAGAAGCCTTCCTGACCAACCAGACTACCACTTAACAAATGGATTCATTCACGGGGACAGGTCCGTTCGTATCGCATTCGTGAGATCGAGCAACTCGTGAAAGACGGAACGTTACTGCGGGAAGAGGGCAATCGCAGATTATGGACATTGTCGCCAGAGCTATGACCAGACTGCGTGCCCGAGACGCGAGACAAAACAACACTCCAAACCTGGACAATGAAAAATGAAACAGCTCCTCGCCATGCTTCTGATTCTCGCATCTAACCAGTGGCTGGCTGCCCAGGCTGCCGACACTTCGCCAACCCACGCAAATGTAGCGTACGGTCCACACAAACCGAATGTCCTCGACATCTGGATTGCAAAGGGTGATGGACCGCGTCCGTTGCACGTTTACATCCATGGCGGGGGTTGGACAGTCGGTGATAAGTTCAGGAAAGGTGCTCAATCCATATGGCTCGCAAAAGGAATTTCTTACGCGGCCATCAATTATCGACATACACCGCAAGCCCCCTTGCCCGCTCCAGTTCACGACGCGGCACGAGCAATTCAGTTTCTGCGTTCAATGGCGGCCGAGTGGAATATCGACAAAAACCGCATCTGCTTGTCGGGTGGCAGCGCCGGAGCATGCACGTCGATGTGGCTGCTTTGTCACAACGACCTGGCCAATCCTGAGTCGAAAGACCCTGTCCTGCGAGAGTCAACGCGGGTTTCCGGTGCGGCCGTATCCGGCGGACAAACCTCGATCGATCCAAAGCAGATCGAACCGTGGCTGGGCCCAAACGTCCTGAAGCATCGCATGATCAACATGGCTGTGGGTGAGCAAACAATCGCCGGCGCCCTGAAGAACTACGACAAGCACAAGCCCCTGTATCTCGAGTTCTCGGCTTACAACCACGTCAGCAAAGACGACCCCCCGCTATTCATGAGTTACGGCGGCGACATGACTCTGCCTTCAAAAAATGCTGGACACGGAATTCATCATCCGGTCTACGGCGTGAAAATGAAGGAGAAGGCTGACCGTGTCGGCATGAATTGCCACCTTCTTATTGGCGATGGCACCGTGTCAAAGTCAGACACTTACAAAAACGCCAATGAATTCATCGAGGCGATTCTGCTCGGCGAGAAAACTGACGCGAAGTAATCCAAAGTGACAACTGGTTTAGTACAAAATATGGAGTAGTCATGAACGTAAGGCTCATCAATGCAGTGGCACTGCCGATTATCCTGCTGTCCAGCATCGCGTCAGGCCAGAAGCTAACGTCCGACGTGCCCTACCTGGAGGACGGTCACAAACGCCACGTCCTCGACATCTACACGCCGGAGAAAGCAAACGACGAACGCCTTCCGGTTATGCTCTGGATTCACGGGGGTGGCTGGCAGGTTGGTGATAAGAGTGATGTCGCGCTGAAGCCCAAAGTACTGACCAAGCGGGGATTTATTTTCGTATCGACGAACTACCGGCTCTTACCAGACGTAACGATGGATGTCCTGACTCGCGACGTCGCCGCGTCACTTGGATGGGTTCATCGCAACATTGCAAGGTACGGCGGCGATCCACAGAGAATATTCGTCGGGGGTCATTCCGCAGGCGCTCAGCTCGCAGCACTCATCTGCACCGATGATCGTTATCTCAAAGAACAAAATGTGTCATTCAATGCGCTCAGAGGGTGCGTGCCCGTCGACGGAGATACCTACGACATTCCGAAAATCATCATGACGGCTGAGCACCGACAGACTCTTTATGGCGGCAAGATGTTTACGTTCGGGCATCGTCAGAAATTCGGAAACGATCCCGAAAAACATATAGATTATTCCGCCGTGTCACACGTGGCGAAAGACAAGAATATCCCGCCATTCCTTCTTCTATACTTTCCCGGTAATCCCGATACGAGAGCCCAGGCTCGCCGACTGCAATCTGTCTTGAAGGAATCAGAAATACCAGCGGCGACTCACGGCAAACGCGACAGTAACCACAGACAATTGAACAATGACCTCGGCAAACCCGACGATGCCGCGACACAAGAACTCTACAAATTTCTCGATACAAACGTCGGCCGCAAATACAGAAAATAGTGAGAATTGAGATCACACTCTCTTAAGGCTTTTCACCATCGTCCGGGCATCACGCCGGCGCGACATCAGAATCAAACGTTTATTCGGCTGAATACCATAACCTACGTGCTACTTCGGCGTACCCGGCCCATTTTCCGGCAGCGCGTCCAGCGGCAAACCCATTGATACGAGTTCAATCCCGCTGAGCAGGCTCTGGCCCTGGTGCGCGGTGAAGGTGAGCGTGCAGTCGCCGTCGAGTTGGACATCGGTGAATTCTTTGACCAGGCACTTCATCCTGCCCTGGGCTGCGACGAAGATATCGAAATCCGCTAGCACAGGTTTTCCCTGCAAAGCGACATCGAACACGCGAGCCCCAGACGCGGTGTGTTGTGGTTCGACAAAGTAGAGCCGCACGGTAAACGTGCCGGACTTCAGTTCCGTCAGACGCAGTGATTTGATGCCTTGTGCACCAGACGCACAGACCCAGGGCCAGCCTCTCCCCGCCTGAATAAACAGGGAATGGTGATAGAAGTAGTCGGGCGTCGCAGGATGCGTCTGGAGTGTTATCTCGGGTGAAGGCCCGCCGACGCTGGGGTAGTCGAGAAACAAGGTTCCGCCGTGGGTCATCC
>CALGTK010000176.1 GCA_937904325.1 uncultured Planctomyces sp. | reverse complement strand
GGCACCGTGCTTCTCGGCGGAATCAAACGACTGCGTGAAGGTCGCAACATGGCCGGTGTGCCAATCCTCAACAAGATCCCTTACATCAGCCGATTGTTTAAGAACTCGGGTGTGGGTCGCGAAACATCCAGCATAATGCTGATGGTGACTCCACGAATCGTCATTTACGAAGAAGAACAAGAACTGCTTGGAATCCCTCTGGACTAATGCAGCAGAAATATCTTCGGGGTGCCGGGCCGTCGCGAATTGCGGGAATTCGCGGCGGCCTCGGACTTGCGCCGGTAAATGGTTAGAAGCAATAATCATCTACTGACCGCCACCTTCTGGAATCGGCCAGTTAAGTCCTGCCGTGAAGCCGCCATCAACTCGCACTACCTGTCCGGTCATGAAGGCTGCTGCTTCTGACGCAAGAAATAGAGCAGCACCAACGAGGTCTTCTACTTCGCCAAGTCGACCGAGTGGTGTATTAGTTTCCCCCCAATCTCGCATCGTCGGATCTGACCATAATTTCTTAGTCAGGTCCGTAAGAATAAAACCGGGCGCGATCGTGTTGACACGTACTCCGTGTTGCCCCAATTCCACGGCGAGACCACGAGTCATCATAACCACACCGCCTTTGCTCATGGCATAAGGCAATACATTCTTAAGCGGCGAGTATGTATTCAGTGAGTCGACATTGATGATGCTTCCGCCCTTCTGCTCGGCCATGTGCCGTCCCACGCGTTGAGCAACAAAGAATGCTCCTTTCAGATTTATGTCAACTACGTAGTCAAACTGCTCTTCAGTGAAATCAGCAGCTGGCTGACGAATATTGACACCGGCGACGTTCAGCAGCACATCGATACTTCCAAACTTAGACTTAACGCCATCAACCATCTGCTGAATGGCACCCACGTCTGCAACATCACAGACCCAAGTCTCGACGGGTCGGTCCTCTGAACCGATTTCACCAGCAGCCTCTTTTAGCGTCGCCTCATCCCGTCCAGTAATGACGACATGAGCGCCGGACTGATAGTAGCCTGCCGCGAGCGCTCGTCCGATCCCGCGGCTACCACCAGAAACTAATGTCACTTTGTTCCGAACGGAAAATTTCGAATCATTCATCGAATGGCCTTTCAACGTCTATTTTCACCTGCTCAACCATGTAAATTCCCATCATGTAACATCAGGCAGAATACGATCGTAGATGGATCGCACTGAAAATGGACCTGAATGCCGATGGTACAGGTCTCAAAAATGCCGAAGGGCTCAAGTCGGAGTGATCACCATGATCGAACGGCATACTCAGCCAGACTTATTGACAGGGTGCCGTTCCCCTGCTTCCAGCCCAATCGGCCTGACCCGAACGTCCTGACTGAAGTTGATCAGTCGTCAGACTTTCCGACGCTTGAATCAGCCAGAAAGGCTGCCTACATTGGCAAGCCTTGGTCATCTGGACACAAATTTCGACGGCTGTAAGCAGTCACTCGGCAAGAGCAAACGATCGTCTCCGCATCGGAAACCGGACTGCTGAGAATTTCGGACTGCACTCCCTTTCCGGAAAATACGGAGCAGAGTCAGAAATTTGTAAACGCTTTCGGCAAAACGGGCGTAAGCCCGGCAAAGTTGCCTGTAGTCTGACTCACTTCATTATTTCAGTTTCGTTTTTTCGCTGAATCCACCAGAACAATTCACCGACAAAGCAATTCCTTGAGCCGTTTGGGCTTCATTCTTTTGGCTGCAAAAAGTAGTACAACTTCGTGTTATCATCCCACACATCAACTGCACAGGACAGGACTAGCTGATGAGCGACGAACCAGTTATTCAAATCCGGAACCTTACGAAAATATATCGAGACTTCTGGGGCCGAAAGAAGGTTCAGGCACTCAACTCGCTGAGCCTGGAAGTGAACAAGGGCGAGGTCTTCGGGCTGCTCGGTCCAAACGGTTCGGGTAAGACGACCACGATGAAACTGCTGCTCGGACTGCTCTTCCCGACGGAAGGCGATATTTCGATTCTTGGCAAGCCCGCATCGGACGTGTCGAAGAACGAAAAGATCGGCTACCTCCCCGAAGAGTCGTACCTTTACCGCTTTCTGAACGCCGAAGAGACTCTCGATTTCTATGGCCGCCTCTTTGATATCTCGGCCGAAGAACGAAAACAGAGGACGAACGAGCTGATCGAAATGGTCGGCCTGCAACACGCTCGACGGCGTCAGTTGAAGGAATATTCCAAAGGGATGACCCGCCGAATTGGTCTAGCGCAGGCATTGATCAACAACCCGGACCTGGTTCTGCTTGACGAACCGACAAGCGGTCTGGACCCCGAAGGATCGCAGGACATGAAGAAGTTGATCGAAAACCTCCGCGACCAGGGAAAGACAGTTGTGATGTGCAGCCACCTGTTGGCTGACGTCCAGGACGTGTGCGACCGAATCGCTATTCTTTACGGTGGCGAACTGAAAGAACTCGGCCGCGTCGAGGACCTGCTGAAAGAGCAGCACGAGACTCAATTCGTGACATCGCACCTCGACGACACGGCCGTCGACGAGATTAAGGCAGTGCTCGACAAACACGGAGCATCGCTTAAGACGTGTGGGCATCCGACGAGCAGTCTTGAAGATCTCTTTATGAAGACTGTTCAGCGCAGCAAAGATCGCCCCGGACAACGATATATCCCGTCAGCTGAGTCTAAGGCTCCCCCCGCCGAATCTGAGACTGCGGACTCCGGTTCCTGAGCGACTCATGAACGCACACGTTCCAGACGACCAACACCTCACTGATGCCGATCGAACATCGGTAGTGGCGTGTGCCTGACGACTCGATGCTCAGCTAAGCCGTTCCCTGTGACTCAACTGACAACAATGCCGGTCGCCGGATCAAGTGATGCCGACTGTAGCAGCCTTCGGAATAAATCTCATGAGTTTACAACCTGTTGAATTCGAACTTCTCTTTGGCATTGGCCTATGGGCTGTTGTCTTTGGCTCGTTCGTCGTGCTGTTCCTGATTGTGTCGATCGCGACGTCATTCCCACTGTACGGTGCGGCAGGACCGGGTCGCGTTCTGGCCGGAATGCTTCGAGGCTTCAAAGAGTTTGTGTCTCCGTCGCCACGCCGCGTCTACGCCATCGCGTCGCTGACCTTCAAGGAGTCAATCCGCAAGAAGGCACTTCTTGTGTTCGTGGTTTTCGCCGTGCTGTTTATGTTCGCAAGTTGGTTCATGGCGAGCCCGTCGGACAGACCTGATATGCAGGTCCGCAACTATGTGGCCTTTGTCTTTATCGCGATCAACATGCTTGTCCTGCCTGTCGTTCTGCTGCTCTCGTGCTGGGGACTTCCTGAAGATATCCGCATACGATCACTTCATACTGTCGTCACAAAACCAGTTCGCAGAAACGAAGTAGTGCTTGGAAGAATGCTGGGATTCGCCAGCGTTGGAACGATGATTCTGCTGATCATGTCGACCGTCGGCTTCATCTGGATTCAGAGGCAGGTCTCGGACAACGTCGAACTGCTCTGCCGTGTCCCGGTCTACGCCGTTGCCGGGCCAGAGGGTGTAAAATTCCTTGACCGAAGTGGTAACCCCGGCGCAGGAGTTAATGTTGGAGACATCGTCGAAACCAGAAGCTTTATCGAAGGCGGAACGCGTGCGACTGGCATCTGGACGTTCCCGCTTGACGAACAGGCAGACACGCTGAAACTGGAAAGCCGCTTCGAAGCATTCCGAACGTTCAAAGGCGATATGAACCGCTCAATCCGAGTGCGTTATGTTCTTGTTAACGAGGAAAAGTCGCTCAAGGTTCCGCTGCCACCGTTTGAAGTTGACGAGTTCGGCACGAACGAGATGGTTGTGACTCGTACCCAAAAATGGACCGACGAGCAGACTCTCGAAACGAAGAACGTCGATATCTACGACGACCTCGCCGTCCCGTCTGAAGATGGCCAATTTGGCTCACTCGTGGTTCAAGTCCAATGTCTGGACCGAAGTCAGTATCTTGGAGTTTCACGTGGAGACTTCTTCATTCGCCTGCCAGACCGTTCATTCACCACTGGCTACATCAAAGCCGTCATTGGCGTCTGGTTGAAAGTGCTGATCATCGTCATGTCCGGCGTTACCGCGAGTTGTTTCGTTAAGTGGCCGGTTGCAACATTTCTCAGCTTTAAAGTCATCGTCATCGGACAGGTCGCTCGAGGATTCCTCGACAAAGTTCTATCCGGCAAGCAGGCAGGAGGAGGCGCAGCGGAATCTGTATATCGCCTCCTGACTCATATGAATGATACGACTGCATTACCAGAAAACCCCTTGACCTCATTTATCCAGTTATTCGACCACGGGCTTCAGCACCTGCTGTGGATGGTCAAGTTCATGATCCCCGACTTGCGATCTTTCGGTATGTCAGACTGGGTTGCTCGAGGGTTTGACGTACCATGGGGCGGCGTCATGCTGCCATCAATCGCGATCACCGTCGGTTACTTTTTACCGTGTGTTCTTCTCGGATATTTCTCACTCTCTATGCGTGAACTGGAAGCCAAATGAACAATCTCACATCGCGACAGCGTAAAACGGCGTGTGTTGTGGGGATTCTCGTGCTGCTGGTCCCCATTGTTATCCTGGGCATGCCCGCCGGCGATCAGGCCGAAGCATCGGGCGGCGTACTCGCACGCCTTCGTACGGAGCATGACCTTGGCGAAAGCGACCTGGGACAAATCGACCCAACTAGCGCAACGATGAATCTTGTGTTGCTGGGTCTTCGAGGTGTTGCAGTCAACATGCTCCGCATGGATCTCGACTATTACAAAAACACCAAGAACTGGGCAGAACTTCGTGCCACGACAGACGCAGTCATCACACTGCAGCCACACTACATTGAGGTGTGGCGATTCCTATCGTGGAACATGGCGTACAATGTATCTGCCGAATGGGATGCCGTCCCGGACCGTTACTACTGGGTCAAAGAAGGCGGCAAGTTCTCGCAACAGGGCACCAGGCGCAATGCTGAGGTCCCGGAACTCTATTGGGAAACCGGGCGTATCTGGGGTCAGAAAGTCGGACGGAGCGACGAGTGGAAATACTTTCGAAAGTACTTCAATCCCGACGAGTACGAGGACTATGAGGGTTCCGTGGACACGGCAATCAACGCCGAACAAAAGGACAATTACCTGGTCGCCAAAGACTGGTTCGTTGACGCCAACGTGGCAGAAGATGCAAAAGTCCAGCACATCATGATGCGGGCACTATTCCGGTCGTACCCAACACGTGCACAACTCGACTACGCGGATGCCCGGCAGCGAGAAGGAAAATTCGATGGTGTAACGGTTACCGCATGGCAGCAGTCGTTTAACGAATGGACTCAGGATTACGGCAAGATGCCGTTCAAAGCTCCTGCTTGCGTACTCTACATGGAGGCGAACGAGGACGATGTTCGTCAAATGGCAGATGATAATAAAGTTGACGAACGAATTGTTCAAAAGTGGCTGAAGCACTACCAGCACACGACAAACTACCGCTACTGGCGAAGTCGTTCGCATTCAGAGTCACAACCAGAAACAGGAGAGGCTCATAAACTGATCTATGAGGGTGAGCAGCTCTACAAGCAGGGCGAACTCGCAGACGCATTGTCTAAACTGACACGAGGAATGGGGCTATACGCAAGCATCATTGAAGCTCATCCGGAATTATCCAGCGAGGATTTGACCGCCGAGGAAGGCATGTGGGCGGTTCTGCTATGGCAGAAAATTCTTGAGCTTCAGCAAAAAACAATCCCTGAATCATTTGCGCTAAAATCCCTCTGGGACCGTCACCAGGGACTGCTGCCGGAACTGGAAAGCAGATTTAACCGACTCGGACTGTGACGTGCCCGGTGCAAGATTTGTAAGGCATTCGTGGTGCCTCTAAATTGATTTCTGTCAGATGACACCTGACTTCCACCCACAATGTCAACATAGTCGTCGACAGGGTGATCAGCACCAGCGTCTCGTGTAACTGTTCAACACGCGGCATGGGGCATATCTTCCTCTGGTAACAGTTGCCCCCGAACTTCTGAGCTAACTTGTCGTGTGAAGTGCTCGATCTTTGGTCAAGCGAACTGCGCGGGTCAACTGAATCACGTTTGCTCGAAATGTCACACCTCTACAGTCACTGGCATTGAGAGCGGGCTCGATCGTGAGCCTCAGAGAAACCACATTCGCGATCCGAAAATTCGCAATAGAATCCGAGACGCTATCGGAATTGCGTAAGCCACAAGAGGAAGCGACGATGTCCGACGATACAGCCGCCGCACAGGCAGCCACTGCAACCCTCAAACGGATGGGGGCCAGAGTCGTCGAAGATCAAGGCAAAGTCCTACTCATTGATCTGGCCGAGGCAGCAATCGGCGATGAAGACGTCAGCATTCTTAACAACTTTCCATACCTGAAAAGTCTCACACTTGCTGACACCGATATCACAGATAAAGGGCTACTACAGCTTGCCAATCTGACGTCACTTGAAACGATCGATCTCTCGACGACTCAGGTTACCACTGCTGGACTGGCAAGTCTGACGAATCTTGACAAGCTCGACATGCTGATCCTCGGCGGCTGCAAAGTAAGCGGAAACGGTCTTTCTGTTCTGAAAGAATTACCAGCCCTCCGAATGTTGATCCTCTCTGATACCGACATCAACGATGCGGGTCTTGCTGAACTGGCAGAGCTGACTCAACTTCGCAACCTGAATCTCGACTATACCGACATCACAGACAGCGGCCTTCCACATCTGACAGCGATGCCGGAACTTGAGCTTCTCGGTCTTGTCTTTTGTAAACGCGTCACTGACGAAGGGATCCAGCACCTTAAGTCACTGGCAAAGCTTCAGGTTCTTGATGTCTGCACGACGATGGTGACTCCTGACGGTGTCCGAAAGCTGCAGGCGGATCTCCCGGAATGTTTCATTGCCTATTCGCCGGACCCGCTACTCGAAGCAGTGCAGGCCAACAGTGGCAACGTCATGGCTGCGTTGAAGTCGATCGGTCAAGTAGAAATCGACGACAACGATCAGGTTGTGCGACTACGAGTTGATCAGGCTCAACTGACCCGTGCCGGACTTGAATACCTGAAACAATTCAATCGCCTGGAAGACCTCAGCCTATATCACCATCGCCAGCTTCCTGACGCTGGACTGACGACGCTGCGAAGCCTTAAGTACCTTAAGAAGCTTGGTTTGCTCGGCACAAACATCACCGACGAAGGACTGCGATACCTCAGCGATCTTTCCAGCATTCGAGTGCTCAATCTCGCCTACACGCCAGTTACCGATCGCGGTCTTGCGAACCTCGCAAGTCTCCTGACGCTGGAAGAACTGTTTCTTGGGGACACGCTCGTAACAGACGGGGGGCTGGCACATCTTGGCATGATGTCAAAACTCAAAGGCCTTGGACTGAGCGGCACCAGAATCCAGGGACATGGCCTGAAGCATCTGAAGAAGCTGCAATCCCTTGAACGGATTGGCTTAAGCGGAACGCTCCTAACTGATCAGAGCCTCAAGTATGTGGCAGAACTGAAAAGTCTGGTTGCTGTGAGTCTCCGTGGAACTCAATTGACAAATGCGGGAGTCCCTGACTTACAAACACTGGAATCACTGCAGGTCCTATGGCTCGACCGAACATCTGTTTCTGAATCCGGCCTGCAATGGATAAGCAGTCTGTCAGGTTTGCGCGAATTAGGCCTCAGAAACTGCCCAGTGGGGGATGGGCTCGTTGAACTTGTCAGCAATGTGCAACAGCTCGGGGTTCTTAACATTTTCGGGACCCAACTAACCGAAAAAGGAGTGGTGGAGTTGCAAAAACGCCTCCCCGATTGCGAAATCATAATATAGCTGATTAGGCTGTTTTACCTGAGACGCGGTGCCATCAAACCCAATCGCTGTGTCACGAACGCGGAAGTCGCATGACCATTCTGCTCAAACCAACCCAGGGCGGCCGCCCGATTGTTCTCGACAAACCGGTCCTTTTGATCGGGCGGCACCCGGACTGCGATGTCATCCTCAAAAACAGCGGAAAGATTTCGCGGAAACATTGCTGTGTCGCACTGGTCGACAACCGTTTTGTCGTACGCGACCTCGACAGTATGAACGGCGTTTGGGTTAACAGCGAAAGGGTCGATCACTCAGCCAATCTAAGAATGGGAGACGAACTGATGATCGGCGATCTTCCATTTACATTGATAAAGCACAAAGAGAAGGACGTGGCCCGGCAGAGTCCAGTTCCCCAACGCGCTGGCGAGACCATCGCCGAGAACGATCCAAACGAAGTTCCACAGTCTGACTCATTCGAGCCAGATGCTTCAGCGGTACGTGCAGCATCTGCCGCATTAAAAGAACGCCCCGATCCAACCAACGCCGGCCCTTCAGAAGGTGTCGAATTCAGTTCATCCTTTGCCATCCCTTTGCCTGAGGACGACGACGAAGACTACGTCATCCCACTTGCGGATTTCGACGAATAGCCTGCATCAATTCCTCGGTGCCAGTCTTTACCTCTGTGTAATACTACTCAGTCGTGCCACACCAGGGTTGACCGAAAAGCGTCGCACCGAACTGAACTCGCAGACGCGTTACGAGACACCTACCCACCATCCTGCCCCGCAATCTGACGTTCGGTCTCACAGATAATTTCATAGGCCGTCTGTGAATCTTCTGTGTCGCGTAGTTGCTCACCAAATGCGGGTAACTGCAGCATTCGGCCCAGTCGAGCCAGCACCTGCAAATGACTCTTTGAATCCTTGCACAGCACGAGGAAAAATAAATCAGTCAGACCGCCATGCGGAGCGCCGAATGGGATCCCTGTCATCGTACGGCCGAAAGCGATAATCGATTCGCCCTGTGCGTCCGGCAGTGGATTTCTTGGATGAGGAATCGCGACACCACCTGCATAGGCCGTTGGCATCAGCTCTTCCCGTTGTTGAATTGCGGTCAAAATGTCACTGGGACTCCAGATTTGCCACGTCCCCCCTGCCGCTTCCAGCAGCGACTCAAGTACCGACCTTTTAGTACGAGCCTGCAACGGTACAGCCACCGTCTCCGGGTGCAGAAGAGACGAGACAGGAAGTTCCGGGCACACATCTTCGGACTGTTGAGAAATCTCAACATTTCGCAACTCAGCACTCGAGTAGGCTCGCATTTCCTGCTCGAGCCAACGCGTGATTTCCGCTGAATGAAATTGCCAGGTATTTCCAACTTTTCGGCCGGGAACACGTCCACGCGCCGCGAGCTTCTCGATTTCTCGTCGATCACGCCCAAGGTGCCTGGCCAGTTCGTCCAGCGTAAAAACTTCGTGAGACATCGAAAGGGCTCCAGAGGCGGGCTGAAACCAGTCCAGCGAGGAAGGCGGGGCAGTCGCAATACATGGTCGGTCGCTGAGGAAAGTCTGAACTGGAGACGCAAGAGCGATACATTTTAACTCAGGACTGAAGCAGTTCGAACTAAGCGAACTCTCAACCAACTGATATACCCTTGCGTGATTTCAGAATCCCTGTAAGGAGACCACGTTTAAAGACTCAACGCAACCGACCAGCAACCGCACATCCGAGACACAGCATACTGGCCACAAATGCAGCGTCG
>CALGTK010000175.1 GCA_937904325.1 uncultured Planctomyces sp. | reverse complement strand
GCCATGCGTGTTGATCGTTCCATGCGCAATCAGAGCATGGACCAGACGTTGCGAATCGAACCTCCAGCCTGATCGAAGCCTGCAGCGCACCAGCAGGAACGAAATCTGCCTCAGCCCCGGAGGGAGAGAAAGGTCGAGAACGGTGGTCCGGTTAAATGTCGGCCCATATTACATACTGAAGTATCACGGATTTGACACTCATGAACATACACCTGAGCGACAAATACCAACGAATAAACGACATGTCGGTGTCTCGCCTTCGTCAACCTTCACCGCAGGGATGTTCAGCATCGGTCCGAATTCCGAACGCGAGCTGGCTTCGAGTGTTCCCGGTGCGTCGGTGGACACGCTGGATGCGTTGATATGCGGTAGGACTCGCGGAGAGATTGCTGGTCCTGGAGCACCTGGCAGGGACAGCTCTGAATTGCTTGCATCGGCCAGAGTGCAAACGGTCCCGGTCACACAAACTCGGCAGCGGCCGTCCGATCCTTCGGAGAATGCGTCGTAAAAGGAATTTCCAGATGCTCGATCAATCCGGAAATTCGAATTGGATTGCCTGTTGGTCACTCGGAATTCACTCAAATTCCAAAGCGAATCTGCAAACAGGACGTCAGGTCCGAAACTTACCAGTAATGAACGTCAGGATGTATCAACGCTAACCGTCAAACTGTTTCAACACGAGCATTCCCAACGGCGGCACATTGATCCTGATGCGATAAGGTCGACCATGCTGCGTTTCGTCTGTCACTTTGATGTCGCCAGGGTTTCCGATGTTACTGCCGCCGTAGATTTCGGCGTCGCTGTTCAGTAGTTCGACAAACTTGCCAGGGTGGGGCACGCCGACGCAATAGTCATATTGCGGCTCTGGGGAGAAGTTCAGTACGACTACAATCGTTTCTCCATTCCGGGCGAAGCGGCAGAACTTGTAGATGCTGTGGTCGGCGTCGTCGGCGTCGATCCATGAGAAACCGTCAGCAGAACAGTCCAGTTCGTAGAGTGCCGGGTAGTCGCGGTAGACCCGGTTCAAGTCTCCGACGTAACGCCGCAGGCTGTCGTGCAGGGGTTCCTTTAATAGCTCCCAGTCGAGCTGTTCGTCGTGATTCCATTCAGACCTCTGGCCGAACTCAGAGCCCATGAACAGAAGTTTCTTTCCGGGAGTCGTGTACTGATACCCGTAAAGCAACCGGAGGTTCGCAAACTTCTGCCAGTCGTCCCCTGGCATCTTTTCAAGCAACGAACCTTTGCCGTGCACCACTTCATCGTGCGACAGTGGCAGCACAAAGTTCTCTGAGAATGCGTAGATCGATCGAAACGACAACTCGCCCTGATGATGCTTCCGGTGAATCGGATCGCGGCTGATATAGCTCAGCGAATCATGCATCCAGCCCATATCCCACTTCATTGTGAAACCAAGGCCGCCGTCGAATACCGGACGCGACACACCGCCCCATGCCGTGGACTCTTCGGCAATGATCAGAATGCCTGGATACTCACCATGTAGTTGTGTGTTCAGGTCTTTCAGAAAACTGATGGCTTCCAGGTTCTCACGTCCACCGTGCTCGTTGGGGATCCACTCGCCGTCTTCTCGCGAATAATCGAGGTAGAGCATCGACGACACCGCGTCAACTCGCAGCCCATCGATATGATAATTCTCGATCCAGAACTTTGCCGACGACGTCAGGAAGTCACGAACTTCGCTGCGACCATAGTTAAAGATGCAGGTCTGCCAGTCCGGGTGATAGCCCCTTCGCGGGTCTTCGTGTTCGTAAAGTGCTGTCCCGTCAAAGCGAGCCAGCCCGTGAGCATCCGATGGAAAGTGAGCAGGCACCCAGTCAACAATGACGCCAATACCGCTGTCATGACATTTTTCGATGAAGTATCGAAAGTCGTCCGGAGTCCCGAACCGACTTGTCGGAGCCATGTAGTTAGTTACCTGGTAACCCCAGGAACCATCGAACGGAAACTCCGACACCGGCATCAGCTCGATGTGCGTGTAGCCGAGGTCTTTGACGTAAGAAACCAGTTCTACGGCCAGTTCCCGGTAGTTATGATACGACCGCTCATCCCAGGGTCGCTTCCACGATGCCAGATGAACTTCGTAGATCGAGACCGGCTGCTCAAGCCAGTTAGAACTGGCTCGGTTAATGAGCCAGCTTTCGTCTCCCCACTTGTACTGATCGAGGTCGTATACGATGGCCGCGGTTTTCGGTGGCAATTCGGTGTAACAGGCGAAGGGGTCGGATTTGTCGATCAATTGTCCGTCACGTGTGCGAATGCTGAATTTGTACGTGGTCCCGTGTGACGCTCCAGGAATGAACCCTTCCCAGACACCAGTGTCACTCGAATTTAATCTGTCCCGGCCATGTTGCCAGCCGTTGTCGTCGGTCAACACGCTTACTTCCGTTGCATTTGGAGCCCAGACCCTGAAACTTGTCCCAGCTACGCCATCTCGCGCCACAAGTTGTGCACCAAGGATGTCGCCCATCACGCCCGCTCCTGAACTATCTTCGTAAACGACCGGATCATTGAACGCTCCGGTCGTTGCTGTTCCAGTTTTCTTTAATGACATCTACCACAAGCCAGAAGTGCGAGTGCTCCCACTCGCTAATAAAGATGCTCAAACGACGCCATCTGCGGGACGACCGTAATTCCGGACTCGGTCACAGAAAATCCGCGAGCTTCATCGGTAGTTTGATCGAAACCGACTTCTGCTCCTGCAGGGATGACCACGCCCCGGTCAATAATCGCACGTTGCACTTTCGCGTTGCGGCCAATTTTCACATCCGGCAGCAGGATCGACTCGTTGACGATTGCCCAACTGTTGACCCGCACGCCGCGTGACAGGATGCACCGATTGACCTGCCCGCCTGAAACAACACAACCACTGCTGACCAGACTGTCCAGGGCGTGGCCTTTCCGCTCAGTCTGAGAATCACTGACCGGAGTCTGGAACACGAATTTCGGCGGCGGCAGAGGCGGGAAGTAAGTTCTGATCGGCCAACTATGATCGTACAGATCCAGCGAGGGTGTGGTCGCAATCAGATCCATGTTCGCTTCGTAGTAAGCTTCCAGCGTCCCCACATCCCGCCAGTAGATCGCGTTACCCGTCCTGGAATCCTCGAACGGAAACGCCTGAACTTTGTGCGTATTGATGATCGAAGGGATGATATCTTTACCAAAGTCACGCGAACTGTCGGGATCCGTCGCGTCCTGGCAAAGTTGCTCCAGCAAAAAATCGGTTTTGAAAATGTAGATGCCGGTCGAAGCCAGAGCTCGATCAGGATCGTTCGGCATGGCTTCCGGGTATTCCGGCTTCTCATTGAAGTTTATGACGCGACGATCCCCATCGATCGACATCACTCCGAATTCACGAGCTTCGTCAAGACTGGCCGGTAAGCATCCGATCGTTGCGTCGGCATTCGTTTCAACGTGATTCAGAAGCATCTCCCGATAATCCATCGTGTAGATGTGGTCGCCGGAAAGAATGAGAATGTGTTCGGCTGAATGCTGCTCGATGGAGTAGATATTCTGGTAGACAGCATCGGCTGTCCCCATGTACCAGTCTTCGCTCAGCCGCTGCTGAGGTGGCAGAATGTCGATAAACTCGTTCAAATGACGGTTCAGAAACCGCCAGCCCTGATTGATATGTCGGTCAAGGCTGCCTGACTTGTACTGAGTCAGAATCAGCATTCGCCGCAGGTCGCTGTTAATACAATTCGACAGGGCAAAATCGATAATTCGATAAATCCCGCCGAACGGGACCGCTGGCTTGGCCCGCTCAGTGGTGAGCGGTTCCAGACGAGACCCTTTGCCGCCGGCCATGATCAAAGTCAAAACTTTGTTTGCGAGTTGATCCAATTTACTTTGCCTCGATCAACGCAGTGTGACGTCCCAGGGATATATAGACATCGTCCCAATTCAATATTTGGACGGATTCCTGGCCAGCGTCGCTGAATTGCATCGTCACGGATGATTCAGCATTCGGCTCAGAGAAGCAACAGACCTCGTCGACAGTTCCTGATCGCACTGTCTCGTTTGCCGGCATCGAGAATCTTGTGAAACTTTGATATTTTCGGTTCCGGCTGCCCAGAGTTCATTTCACAAATTTATTTCAATGTTTTTAACGACCGGCCCGCTTCTGGCAGTTTTCTCACGGATTAGGAGTACCGCTTGCAGGACACTGCCGCATGCACAGTTTTACCTGAGTCCTACTTGTTAAAATCGGCCGAGAACCCTGGCCGATCGAGAAGTTACAAACCTTGCTGTAATTAATTGGTCAACAATTTCGTGACCGAATCAGCCGTCTGCCATCCCTAAGTTGAGTTTAGCGATCAATGCCGCGCAGATGGCTGCCCGGTAAAGAATTTCTGCAACGATTCTGGAACCAGTTTGTTCAGTGAATTATGCAGCGGAAATCCGTTGGGTAAGTTGCTCAAAGTGGAGTAATCTGACACGCTGCCGAAAGCACGGGTGCTGATCGAGTGTTGGAGAGTCCAGGACAAGGCCGTTGTCGTCCGAGTCTATTGTTTACCGCACTGCCTCGCTTAGCGCTCTCACCATAAACCGTCACTGAACAGGTGGCGGTGTCTGCAGCGGATGATTTTTATGAACAGCCGTACGGAGCCCGCAGCCATGTGCAAATACATTTGTCTAGCCGCTTTCCTCTTCTTATCTGCGTGCAGTTTCGCGGAGGCCCAGGTGAAATATCGCGTTTATCTCGGCACGTACACGGGCGAGAAAAGTAAAGGCATCTATCAGTGCGAGCTGAACCTGAAAGATGGTTCGCTTTCCACCGCAACCCTTGCGGTGGAAACAAACAGTCCGTCCTTTGTCGCGTTTCATCCAACCGGCAAATATCTCTATGCCGTCAATGAAGCGCAGGCAAAAGTCAGTGCGTTCGCCATTAACAAGAGGAGCGGCAGACTGACTTTCCTCAATTCGCAACCATCACAGGGTGGCGCGCCGTGCCATCTCTACATCGATCCGACAGGTCGTAACGTGCTTGCCGCCAACTACAGTGGCGGAAGCTGTATCTGTATCCCGATCGCAGCCAGCGGTCATCTCGGCAAGGCATCGTCATTCCAGCAGCACGTGGGCAAAAAGAAAAACGGTCATTCAATTCACGTGGACCAGGCCAACAGGTTTGCCCTCTGCTGTGACCTCGGCCTGGACAAAGTCATTATTTACGCCTTTGACGCCAGTCATGGAACACTGACGCCGCACGGTGCCTTCGATACCCCGCAGGGTTCCGGTCCTCGCCATTTCGCCTGGCATCCTGACGGCAGAACGGCATACATCAACGGAGAATCCAACCTGACACTCATGGCCTGTGATTATGACCCGGACAAAGGTTTCCTGAAGCAGAAGCAGGTCCTGTCCACATTGCCGAAAGATGTCGAACGTCAAGGTGGCAGTACTGCGGAGACTGTTGTGCATCCCTCGGGAAAATTCGTCTACGTCTCGAATCGTGATCCGTACAATTCGATTGCAATCTTTTCGATTGATCCGGAAACGCGAAAGTTGACCGTGGTCGGCCATCAGGGCCTGGGTATCAAAACGCCACGCAACTTCGCCATCGAACCGACAGGGAAGTACATGCTGGTCGCAAATCAATCTGGCGGGAATGTGATTGTCTTTCGCATTGATCCATCGTCTGGTGAATTGATCCCCACACGCTCAAGTGTGCAGGTGCCCCGTCCAGTGTGCGTACGGTTCATGGAGATCCATTAGTTGTGCCGGCAGGTCCCGGAAGTGACAATCTCATCGCTCAGCACGGCGTCGCAGTAACTGCCGATGCACGCGGCATAATTCAGAGGTGTCGCAACGCTCACCTGCCCTGCCTGTCATCAGCATCGAACTTTGCTGACTGCCAGCCACGTTGTTTGATTTTTTCTGGTTTGTCAATGATGACTCGAACTGGTCCGCCCGCCCGGTGATCCTGGCCATTATGCCCCTTTGCGTGCCCGACTTATGGAAAGAGAGCCCCTTGTGGACTTCAAGGGTTTTGTCGGAGTGTTTTTGTGGTGGGTGTAGCGGTTTTCGTTGACCGTCTATTTGAGAATCACCAGATAGCGAAGATGAAAGACGTTTCCAGTCAGTCAGGGCTGGCGTTCTAACCAAACGGGAACCAGCCCGTCATAGACCGTCACTTACAGTTACCGTTTCACGTGTTTTCACGGAGCAGTACCAACCAATCACAAACATGTTCCACGGTCAGGCTGAGCAGCCGGAGTTCGTAATCTTTCGATACTTTTATAGCACACCCGGGAGGTACAGCGTCTCTCAACTGTAAACTACTTTTACTCTTCGTCGCTCAACCTGTCACGTTTTACGCTGCGTCCGGAAGGCATGTCTGGCCAGTTCTTCGGTTCTGTAGACATTGATTTCGAATCACACCCGATCCTCTCGACAAATGACCTGTTTCGATCAGATCACAAGGAAGGCGTGCGCTGCGTTTTCATCCAACAGGTGCTTCCGTATTTTGAACTGCAAAAAGCCGACTGTACTCATACGTCGCAGACGCTGGCTGCGTGCCGTAACGCTGCAATTGGATCGTCCCAGGTCGGAATAAATTCCTGAGCGACGAAGCCCTTGTAACCTGTTTCCAGGATCGCCTTCATGATTGGCGGGTAGTTAATTTCCTGGGTGTCATCGAGTTCTCCGCGACCGGGATTTCCCGCCGTGTGGTAATGGCCGATCACGTCTTTGTGCTGGCGGATTCGGCGGATCACGTCTCCGTTCATCATTTGAACGTGATAGATGTCGAACAAAAGTTTCATATTGGGCGATCCTACCTGATCGATCAGCTTCACACAGAAGTCGACGTCGTCACCGAAATAGCCAGGATGCCCTTTCATCGGGTGCGATCCGTCTCGTGAATTAAGATGCTCAAGACAGAGATTGATGCCTTTATTCTCGGCATAACCGATCACTGACTTCCAGAAGTCAACGCAGTTCCTGGCCCCCTGTTCGTCGGAAATGCCGTCTTCGCGCATCCCAGTAAATGTAATCACACTCGGGCAGCCAACCTCGACCGCGATATCGATGCTCGCCCGGATTTTCTCGGCACACACTTTGTGGTTTGCCGGATTGAGCGGGCCAGTCTTAAATCCGTGGCTACTGACCAGAGAAATTTTCAAACCGAGTTCGAGAGCGGCGGGATAGTACTTCGGCGAGATTCCTTCGATCGCTTCCAGGCCAATGTCTTGGCAGTGCTTCGCCAGGTCGACAGACTTCATCGGGTTGAAACACCACCCCATGACCGACTGCCGGATTCGCTTGTTGGTAATGCGAAAATCGTCAGCAACCGAACCCTGCGGTGACTGAGCACTCGCCGATCGTCCGGCAACAAACAATCCCGCCGCCCCGATGGTTCCTAACATCTCGCGTCGAGTCTGAGTCATCGCAAAGCGTCCCTTAAAAGCAGGGTGGATATCGCCCACCAATCAGAACTGAATGTGGTGGGCCATGCCCAACCGACTCACGTTAGTCCGTTCAGCGTACAAGTCGCATCATAGAAGTTGCTCGTCTCAAGGTCGATCTTCTGAATATATGTCACCAGAAGATTCGAACGCGGCGGGTGGTTGTCCTTGTCGGAAACAAGGTGTTGCACCAGTTTAATCTCGAGTCAGTGCCCCTCGTCAGTGATCGCGGGAAATCCTTCGACGAATTTCCGTCGTTGGAACTTTCCCAGGGGTGAAAGGTCGACGGATCCGCACTCACCTGAAAAGTTATCGCGGCAAGTAATGGAAAACACAGGCATGTGCCGATTCCACGTACAACAAGCCGTCGAGACAGCCGACGATTGCTGCAAAGTGCCATTTTGAGATCCCCGAAACGAAAGTCCAACGGCAACGCTCAGCCGTCCACACTATTCGATTTCGTACGGCTGTTCCAAACGGAACTTTGTGTTCTGTTCAAGGAACGCCGCGAGTCGATCTGCACGCTCCAGCGCCACTGGAATGAAGTCAAGTGCCTGCTGTAGACGTTCATTCGGCTCGGCACAACTGAACCGCAGGAAGCCGTGCCCGGCGTCGCCAAAGCATTCTCCACCCAGACAGGCAACTCCGAAGTCATCATCCGCTCCTTCGAGCAGATATAGAGCCAAACCGTGGCTGGTGATGCCCAGGCGGTTGCAAATCGGAGCCACATTCGGAAACACGTAGAACGTCGACGTTGGATCAAGCGAGTGAACTCCGTCGATCTGGTTAAGCCCTTCCGTCAGCAGAATAACTTTCTCGCGGAACTTCTGCATGACTTCGTCGCGTTCGACGCTGTCTTTCTCCAAAGCTGCGGCGCCGGCCAGTTGAACCAGAGCCGGAGTGCACGAAAGCGTCGTGTTGACCATCTTTCCAATCGCATCGGCAATCCGGTCGCCCGTCACGCAGAACCCGAGTCGCCATCCGCTCATACTGTATGATTTGCTGAATGTGTAAGCGGCAACCGCCTGATCCATCATCCCAGGCTGTTCGAGAATCGAATGGTGCCGACCTTTCCAGACCATGTGGCAGTAGGGTTCGTCGCTGAATACAGCGATATCCTTGCCACGAATCAGATCGGCAATATCCCGCAGATCCTGTTCAGTGGTGATTCCACCGGTCGGATTGTGAGGCGAGTTCAGCATGATCGCCTTCGGCGACGGATCATCCGCAATGAAGTTCTCGATGTCCGGGATTGAGGGACGAAACTCGTTGCTCTGTCGCAGGGGAGCAAACACCGGTCGTGCCTGACGCCTCAGAATGTTCGGCACGTAGGTCGGAAAGTACGGACTGAAAACCAGGCACCCATCGCCAGGATTCAGAAACGCCTCACAGAAGAACTGTTCAAAAACTTTGGCCCCCGGACCCGCGATCACGTTTGACTGTTCCGCAGGGATGTTGAATTCGTTCTTGACGAAATTGGCAGCAGCAGTGCGAAACTCAGGAACTCCGGGCGAAGGGCAATAATGGCTGACGTTATTCTGAATGGCTGCCGTGCCGGACGTCTTCGCGTTGGCTGTCGAATCAAACGGGCTGTCTCCGATTTCCAGCTCGACCACGTCTTTGCCTTGAGCCTTCAATTGCTTGGCAACAGCTAAAACGGTAAATGCGGTTTCGACAGTCAGGCTGCTGGAAAATTCGCTGAGACTTGCAGACACGGTGTTATTCCTTGGAGTCAGTATTTGAGTAAGAGTAGGCCTGTCAGGGGATGTTTCCGACTACATATCGGATGCTGGTTATAGTGCGTCCAGTCAAACAATTCACGCACGCCCACATCGATTGCAAGCGACAACTGCGGTAGACCATGACTGGTGGACACCTGACGGATTTCCAGGAATCTCTGCAGGCTGCCGTGATGCCAAAGAAATCGAAGCGACCACGTCGTTCATCCAGTGCTGCGTTCAAGCAGGCGGCAATCGATCTTGTCGTCAACCAACGGTACTCGTTCAAGGCGGCAGTAGATGCCGTTGGTGTTGCCGTGAAGAGTCTCAGAGATTGGCACGCGAAACTGGCTCGGGAGCCCGAGTCGTGCAGTGACGACGCCTCGCCGCTGGTCAGTTCAGCTCTTCGTAACGCCGTCGAAT
>CALGTK010000174.1 GCA_937904325.1 uncultured Planctomyces sp. | reverse complement strand
ACCGAAGCATCCTGGCAAAACGTAGGGACAGTCCCTGGGTCGAGAGATGTCGCCGAGCGGCGTTTGCGAGTTGCTCGTCTTTTGGATTGTGAGCGTGAAACTGAGTAATCACCAGAATTTGCGACAATATCTTCAACAGTCGTTGAGGCATGGATTTGTGTTTCCCGCTGCGGAGCGATGGCTGGAATTCTGGCCATCGCAGGTTCAGTGAGCCTGCTGAGTTTTGACATCGCACGTGGACACTGAATTCAGTGATACGGGCTTCTTCTCAGCTTTTACTTTTTCAATCAGTTGAAGCCGTTCAGCATGGCTGGCTCGTATCAGTTCGATCGCTTTCTACTCAGTTTCGGGCGTCATGCTTTCCACTTGTTTGACGAGAACTTGCATGGTTTCAGCTCGACTTTCAGAGGTAGATTTTTGTCGGTAATCGTTGTTGGGACCATCGAGAACAGGGGAGTGCTGGATTTGCCAAACCAGGATGTCTGTCACGTTGTTGACCATGACCCTTGCTTCTTTTTCATAAAGGTTCGCGGTGATCAGCGACTGGACGGCAGTCTCAGAGAGTTTTTCCATCGTGATTGGTTTGGTGCTTTGTGTCAGTGTTTGCTGTCTGCCTGAAGCTATTTGATCAAACTTCGTTAATCGTAATTCGTTTCAGTCAGCAGTGGCGAGGAAATACGACCGGCTGTCGTCAGGTCCCGCATTCAGAGCGTCAAACTTCCTGCCGCCCGGGACTTTCAGTTTGAGTGGAGAGCCTCTTTCGGGTTGGCGGGACGGAGTCGCGTGCACAGAAACGGTAAATTTATTTCGAGACTGTCTCTGGTGCGTGGATGAGGGTCTTCGCTTTTCGAAGTACCATCGGCAGGCCATACTGATTCGCAGTGATGCTGTGCCAATCGTCTGCCTGGGAGCACTGAGATGAATCGACTTGTCTTTATGTTAATTGCGGTTGGGATTTTCGAGGGAAACCAGTCGTTAAACGCAGGTGAACTAGAACACGACGGTTGGGTTTTCGAGTCGCCTCGCGCCGAAATTCAGCCATCTGCAGAGTGGCTGCCAACTGGCGGACGAACTGGTTCCGGCGCCTTGGTGATTCAGTCAGACGATAGAAATGGCCTGACCGGTGTGTGGAAGAAGATGGTCTCGATTGAGGGTGGTGCCTACTTTCGATTCTCGGCGTCGAGGCGAGCGAAGAATGTTGACTATGTTCGGCGGACCGGCACCGCTCGAATTATCTGGCTCAACGACGATGGCAAAAATGTCAGGCATGACGACCCGTCGTTTGCTTCGTACCGACCGGGCGAGCGGCCTCGCGCCGAACCTGAGTTCCCGGCAGATGCTGAAACTACTCGAGCTGGCTGGACGGAAGTCGCTGGAACGTATCGCGTCCCGACCGAAGCTACTCACGCGAGACTTGAGTTGCACTTTCGTTGGGGCGATCCGAATTCCCGCGTCGAATGGTCCGATATTTCGTTAACGAAGATTCCTGCGCCCGAACCGCGGAAGGTACGACTGGCGACAGTTCATTACAAACCTCGCGACGGGAAGACCCCGAAAGATAAACGCGAACAGTTTGCATCGCTTATTGCAAATGCTGCGAGCCAGAAGGCAGACTTTGTCGTGCTGCCGGAAACGCTGACGTATTATGGTACGGGGTTGAAGTACGTCGACGTTGCCGAGTCGGTTCCGGGACCATCAACCGACTACTTCGGTACGCTTGCGAAGAAGCACGATCTGTACGTTGTTGCTGGGCTGCTCGAACGAGAAAAACACCTTGTTTACAACGTCGCCGTGTTGATCGGACCGGATGGCAACATTGCTGGTAAGTACCGAAAAGTCACGCTGCCTCGCGGAGAGGTCGAAGGTGGCATCATGCCAGGCAACGAGTATCCGGTCTTTGAAACTAGGTTCGGAAAAGTCGGGATGATGATTTGCTATGACGGGTTCTTTCCGGAAGTCGCTCGAGAGCTGAGCAACAACGGCGCGGAAGTGATTGCGTGGCCGGTCTGGGGCTGCAACCCGCTGCTGGGAGCCGCGCGAGCCTGCGAGAATCACGTTTACGTCATCAGCAGCACGTACACCGATGTGTCTTCCAACTGGATGATCTCAGCCGTGTACGGTCACGACGGTAAGCCATTGGCTCAAGCCAAAGAATGGGGATCGGTTGCCGTGACCGAAGTCGACCTCAATAAGCCTCTTCACTGGCAAAGTCTCGGTGATTTCAAAGCTCAGATTGTTCGCCATCGGCCAGTGACACCTGGAGAAGTTGCAGTGAAACAATGATCTGGTGATTGGCGGTCAAATTGCTGTTGGTGGAAAGTTCGAAGTCGCAACTTATGGCATCGAAGTGTGGTCTGAAGACAGATTTCTTCAAACTCCCGTTTTGGGTGATGCAGGCGGGATTCGCGTTACGTTTGAGGGATTGAGAATCGTTTAATTCTGCTGGCCCTGACCGATCATGGCCGCGAGACGATCTGCTGGGCGATCCGCATTCTACTGATGGTCCCGTGCACTGAGCCTGATCCTGGCGTTGTCATCAGGACGGATAATCGATGACGCTTAGTTTTGCTTCAGGCTTAGGCGGTGAATGACAACGACGATGGCAATGACGTAAACGATTCCGCCTAGCAGGAGCGGATAAATCAGTTGCGGATAGGCGACTAACAAACTTTCGGCGAGCCAGGCCTGAGCGAAGCACAGCGGAGCCATGCCGAACATTGTGGCGAGCATAACTTTCCCGATAGAAATTCTTGTGAAGCCTGCCGCGTACGACACGAGGTCGGACGATGTCAGTGGGTTCACTCGCAGCAGGAAAATCAGCCAGCTTCCCCGTCTCGCGAGTGCGGTTTGAGCTTTCGCCAGGGAGTCCTCGTGTACTAAGCGAGTCAGCCAGCTTGAACCAATGTTTCTTGTGATGCCGCAGGCGATTCCTGCGCCGAGCACGTTGCCTGTCAATGAAAGCAGCCCACCGAGAAAGCCGCCGAATACAACTCCGCCTGGAGCGTACAGCATGAGCCCCGGAATCGGTGCGACGACAACTTCTACTGTTACAAACGCGACGTAAACGATAGGGGCGAGTGGTCCACATGCTTCAAAGAATTGCCGGAGTCGTTCAACTTTCCACGCTGCGGTCTGGTCGGTTCGAGCCAGATCATACAGGATCGCCTCGGACTGCCACGACCAGAAGGTGACGATCAGAAACGCAATCAGCAGCCCGAGCATCAGCAGAGCGTGACTTGGGAAATCCCTGTTTGTGGACTTTTCTACGGCGTGCTCTTCTGACATTGCTGAAGTCTATCGGAAAGCTAAACGACGTCCCATGATACGAGTTCGTCTTCAGATGGCGGATCCACAAGTCGTCGTCACCATATTGAGGTCCGGACGACACTCAGTTATCCGACGATTCTGCAATTGTGTGGAAGCAACTTCACGCGGGAGGATCAGCGACCGACTACCAGTGCGAAGACAACAAGAAACGCAGCGACGACACATATCGCGACGAGGATGATCTTCACGATTGAGTAAGGCGCCGTACCGGTCACGTAGGATGTGTTCTGGCCGGAGATTACCATGCGGTAGAGTCGGCCTTTGTAGCGGTAGGCAAGCACCCAGGCCGGCAGCGAGATTCGCCTGGTCATTAGTTTTCGCAGGACGATCGAGACCTGAGTCTTACGAAAATGGCTCCCGGGGATTTCGTTTTGCTCGACGCGACGGGCGGCGATTTTCTGGATGGCGGCGATGATTTGCTGCCGCGCTTGCGAACGCTGAAGATCGAACTGTTCGACCGTCGCGTTCTGAGCACCGTCCGGTTGATCAAGTATTGACCTCAGGTCGCAACCAGGGCCAATTGCCGAAACTTCTGACTCTGAAAGGCCGCGCGAAGCCGAGACCAGAATATCGTCAAATGTCATGTTGACCTGTCCGGAGTGTGGTGCCCAGGCGGATCGTCGCGATCCTGCATTTGAATCTGCGGCCCAACTGACATGCGATTCGGCATCGAAGACCCAACCGACCCACCACAGCGGTTTGAGTTGTTCCAGCTGTGCGGAAGTAGTGAGGTCTGATGGCCGGAACCAGCCGAGCGAGCTCAACCAATCACGCATTGCTTTACGAGCTTCGTCCTGGCCAGTCGTAAATGGCAGGTAGCCTTTTGATTGCTCCATCGGGTCGTCGACCGTTTCGACTTCCACTACCGAATCACAAAACGTGCACGATGGAGCCTGGTGTTCGATGTCGTAGGACGTGGCCGCTCCGCATCCTTTGCAACGTAGAATCTGCACGGTGAGTTTATGAGCGAGTGGACGATCTGCCGGCGAAACCTGCCCACAGATCGAGCATCGCAGGTCGCCGGTTTCGAGTGGCGATTCGCAACGTTCACAGTTTTGGATGGCTGTAGTCACGGCTTCCCTTAATGGCTGGAGGCGACGGCAAGTACGAATCCGCCGACGACGGTCAATCCAATCAGCACGGCGATGGTGACTTTGATTGCCGAAATCGGAACTTTGCCGCCGACTCGCCCGGTCTGGCCGTTCATCAGAATCTGGACTGGCGGTCGATCTTCTGCATAGCGGACCGCGAAAGACCAGACTGGTAGAAGGACGAGGTCGATTACTTCCTGGGAAAGGTTCGTTTCAAATCGGAGGCCGGAATGAGAGTCGCCCGGCATAAAGTCGTGCAGCATCTGTTCGACTTTGGCTACTGACTCGTCATGCGAAAGTTGAAAACAGTCGTCCTTTGAACGGGAAGGGTCTTCGGCTAGCCAGCCTGAGATGAATGACGGTTCGTAGCGGCGGAGAGCTCGAAGGTCGAAGGGTTCGATGGCTTCCAGGGCTTCGTTCGTCACGCCGGCGGAAGCTGTCACCACTACGTCGACGATGTATGTCGAATGCTCGCCGCCGAGCGACCGGTATTCCGTCCTGGTCACCGTTCGCGTTCGAGTGACCGTATTGCCTTTCGAATCGGTCGTGGTGTACGTCTCGATTTCTGTGTAGTTCTCACCGATCTTCGCAAAGTAGCTTGAGTCCGCGACTGCTCCGTAAAGATAGGCTGGCAGGTAGACGCCGCGAGTCCGTTCAGGGGCCGTCTGTTTGAAATCAGAACGGGCAAATATACTGGTTGAGCTGATCCAGTTTCGAACGGCCTCAGCGGCGCGATCGTGGTCGACAACAAAGCCCACAACGAACGACGGGGCAGGGCGGTTGGCTGACGGTGGTCGCTCAATGACCGACGGCGAGGCGCAGTACGGACAGACGGTTGTCCGAAGATTTGAATCCAGCAGCAAGGTTGACCCGCACGCCTGGCACGAGATCTCGACCTGGCCGGCTAATTCTTTGGATGCAGCATCCGTCATTGCAGTTCCTGCTGGCGTGAATGTTCGACAGGATATTTCGTGAGTCCGTCATTAAACGCAGGATCTGCCAATCGGATCAATCAGGCAACTCAACGCTTATAAAACAGTAACAATCCGGAACTGATGGCTGACGCGACATTGTGCCACGACATTGAACAGCAGATCGCAGCATTTTAAGCTGGCTCTGCTCTTTTGTGTGGGGGGCGTTGAGGCCGATGCACGGCATCAGTAATGCGTTGGTTGCGATACCTGCGGCACTTCAAAAACGACTTGAGTGATGTCTGACTACTGCAGTATCGGCAGATCGCGAGTGTATCACCTGAGGGGAATCCAGAGCGAGACATACGTGACCTGCTAATGATTACCCCTCGCGGTGTGATTTTGCATCACTTTGCTTGTGTGGTCGCCCATCTGAACATTGTTTTGGCGTGTGACGATATGCCTTGTCAGATTCCATTGATTCCGGCAGGCGTACTTCGCAATTTGAAGATTGTCACCGTGGGGGACCAAATGTCGCCGACCTGTTGCTCGAAAATGAGCAGCAGGTCGCGAGTCGCTGCATCAATCCGCTACAATCGATGTCGTTGGAAGTGGGCGCCTCGTCGTTCGAGGGTATGTGCTACACCGGCGGACTTAGTCATCAGCAAAGATTGACCACAAAGATGAACGACACGCTGGAACGGAATCTTGGTGAACAGCCAATTGCCGTTGTCATGAAAACCCTCAATTTGAAACCGCAAGACGTTGTCGCAGCCTCGACTGTCCAGATGACGCACAAGATGGTGGCCAGGGCGATTAAAGGAAGGCGTTTGACGCCGAATGTGAAGTGCAAGGTCAGAGACGCTCTGAACCTGGCCAGCGGGACTTCACACACTGTGGCGGACCTCTTCAATTACTGAGCTTGCTTCCTCTGCTAATCGTGCCTCTCCGTGGTAGAGGTACTAATTCGGCCATGTGTTGTGATCCAATACTGGTTTCTCAATCGACCAGTATTGGCTAAACTCGCACAGTCTATTTTTACTCTCTCGTTACGTGAGGCAGAACGGTGAACCAGCAACTCGCAATTTGTCTTGGCGCCGCTCTGTCAATCGTCATGTCGACTGCTGTTAAATCACGAGCCGTCGACGAATGGCCTCAGTTTCGAGGTCCGCAGGCGGATGGTCATGCCGACTCGACAAAAATCCCGCTGAACTGGCGGGAGACGGAGAACGTAGCCTGGAAGACGGAAGTCCCTGGGACCGGGCATTCTTCGCCGGTGATCTCGGGTGATCAAATCTGGGTGACGTCAGCTGTCGAAGTGAAACTGTCTGCAGATGCAGAAAAGGAGCGTCTGGCTGCAATCAAGAATTCCCGCGGTCTTGAAATTGCTGGTTCGATTTCTTTACGAGCGATCTGCTTCAGTCGAACATCCGGAAAACTGCTACACGATATTGAGCTGGTGAAAGTCGACGAGCCTGAGCCGATTCATTCGCTGAACAGCTACGCATCGCCGACCCCGATTCTGGAAAACGGCCGTTTGTACTGTCACTTTGGAACGTACGGGACAGTGGCTGTCGACACGAAGTCAGGAAAGATCATCTGGGCGAACGCCGAACACCACGTTGACCATCAGAACGGTCCAGGAGCTTCGCCAGCTATATGGCGAAACAACCTGGTTATCAATTTTGACGGGATTGACACTCAGTATGTCGCCGCAATTGACAAGCGAGACGGCAAGACTATCTGGCAGACAAAACGCTCGGGCAAGATGAACGAGAGAGTCGAATTTCAAAAGTGTTATTGCACTTCGGCGATCATCGAGGACAAAGATCGTGGTTCACAGGTTATCTCGCCGGGTGCCGACTGGGTTTACTCTTATGATCCGGCCAGTGGCAAAGAACTTTGGAAGGCCAGCTACGGAACGCTCGGATTTTCGACCGTTCCACTGCCAGTCTTTGGGAACGGCCTGGTCTTCGTTTCGACAAGCTTCATTCGGCCGAGATTGCTGGCCGTTCGTTATGACGGCACTGAAGCGAAAGACGGATCGTTGGTCGAGTGGCAGATGGACGGCCAGTTGCCCCAGAAACCTTCGATGCTGTTAATTGATGACGAGCTCTACTTTGTCACTGACAAGGGCATCGGTATGTGCCTCGATGCTCGAACCGGTTCAGAGCACTGGAAGGAGCGTATCGAAGGCAACTATTCGGCGTCACCACTTTATGCGAACGGACGAATTTATCTCTTCAGCCAGGAAGGGACGACCGTTGTGGTCAACGCTTCGAAGCAATTTGAAAAAGTGGCAGAGAGTACTCTGGACGGTAGATTCATGGCATCACCAGCTGTTGCAGGCGATGCATTGTTCGTGCGAACAGACACGCACCTTTACCGAATCGAAGAGAAGTAGTGCAACGGCGTCTGAGCAAGTCGCCACATCGGCAGTTCTATTCTTTACAACACGCGAATCAGGAAGATCGCATGGCAGCGCGAGACTATTCAAAACATCAGCAAGGCATCATCAAGCGATATTACGACAATCGTGAGAGTATCGACGGAGAGAAACTCAGCGAGCTGGTGACGAATCTTTACCTGTCAGAAGGTAAGAAGAAAGAGAAAATGTGGAAGACGGCTGAAGACATCATGACGCGACTGAAAGTTCCTGCGGAGCGGGTCCGGCACGTCATCGCTTCAGCCGATCCCTCGATTCTCGCTGAAGTCGTGAAGGACCTGCAGTCCGGAGCGTTGCCTTAAATACATCTGATCGCTGCGACGATTGAATTGCTAACGCCTTCACCTGAAACACCCGCAATGACTCATCAGATTCGGTATATAATGGTCGGTGGCTTTCTTGGTGCCGGCAAGACGACCACGCTCGCTCGCCTGGCCAGGCATTACATGGGTCAAGGCAAGAGAGTGGGGATTGTCACGAACGACCAGGCTGCCGACCTGGTTGATACGAACTCGTTGAGGTCGCAAGGATTCGAAGTTGGCGAAGTTGCTGGAGCATGCTTCTGCTGTAACTTTGACGAGCTGATGTCGACAATGGACGTCCTGAGTGAAGGCGAGCGTCCGGACGTGATTCTCGCCGAGCCTGTGGGAAGCTGCACGGACCTCGTCGCGACGGTCATTCAGCCGATCAAACGTCTTTACGACGCGACGTTTCAGATTGCTCCCTACTCGGTCATCCTGAAACCGAGTCACGGCGGACGCGTTTTGCGAAACGACAGGAAGGCCGGCTTCTCCCCGAAGGCCGCGTACATTCTGAAAAAGCAGATCGAAGAAGCCGACGCGATCCTGATTAATCGTATCGATGAATTGAGCCTGGAACAGGCTGACGAGCTGACGTTGCTGATCAACGAACACTGCCCGGGCATTCCAGTGCTGCGAGTTTCCGCGAAGACCGGCGAAGGATACGACGCACTGACGCACTTACTCGATCAGGACGGAGACTTCGGTCGCCGAGTGCTCGACATTGATTACGACACCTACGCCGAAGGTGAAGCGGAACTCGGCTGGCTGAACAGCAGCATCCACGTTTCTTCAGACCAGAAGTTTTCGCTGGATGGATTACTTCTCGACGTCGTCGCAAAGCTGCAGGCGGAGTTGGCCGCCTTGGGAGCTGAGACGGCCCATCTGAAAACGATTGGGCTCTGGGAAGGTTTCTTCGGTGTTGCCAACCTGGTAAACAGTACAACGGAGCCAGAACTTTCTTTGCCGTCAAACTGCGATGTCCAGGAAGTTGATCTGATTGTAAATGCACGAGTCGCGTGCGACCCCGAAGAACTTGAGCAGGTAGTCCGTTCCTGCGTCGAAGTGGCCGGACAGCGGATCGATGCGACGGTTGAATTTAGACAGACTCAGAGTTTTCGCCCGGGCCGTCCAGTTCCAACGCATCGATATGCTGACGGCGAATGACCGTTTCTTTGTCCTCAGTTGACACACTTTTTGAACCACAAACGGACACGAAGTATACGCAGCAATGAAGATGGTATTACTTCGTGTCCGTTCGTGGTTCCTTTCGGGGCATCGCTTTTAATCGAGAAATTCCCTTCGAAGTTTCTGATATCATCCTTTCTGATTTTTTATTGATAACGAGTGACCATGACTACTCAGGTTCGATTCGGGTTGCCTGTTTCCGGGCTGCTGAATAATTCCAGCGTTGACTTTCTTAGTTCTGTGGAGTGGCGGCAGACTGACTTTGCGGCATGCGGCAGTAAGGATTCCGACTTCAATCTGCGGACGATCGGAATGTGCTGGAAGCAGCAATGTCTCAACCGAACATCTTTGAAATCGCACAGTGAAAAACAGCGATTTTCGACGCTCGATGCCGCGGTCGAGGGTGCGGGTACTGGATCCATTTTTGCTGTTCTGGCTCGAGTTCGCTCCGAGACGACGCCGACTAAACGGCGACCTAAGGGCGATCTAAAGAAACAGGTGAAGTTGACTTCACGTCTAAGTCGCGAAGCAACGGAATTGCTTCGCCTCTGGCTGGCTCATGGCAGCACCGAGGCTGAGGGAACCCCGACGGCGTTGCTTGCGTGTTGCGAACTGTTGGCCCTGTACGGCAGTCAGTTTCCTGCTGAAGTCATTGGCGGTTTGTGGCGAGTGACTCTCGCGGCAGCTCTGGCTCAATCTGAAAGTTTCATCGAGGCGGCCGAAACTGAAGATTGGCAGGAACTGCTTGATGATTCACTGGAGACTCGCGACACATGGCTGAAGGCTGGTCTGTTGTCACTTGTTTGCGGGGCTCTTTTTGATGATGTGAAAGGGGCTCCACGACTGTTGCGTGCAGGTCGCACTGTATTGGGCGATCAGCTTCAGCAGGTGACGGACGAAGATGGTGTGCCAGTTGCTGAAGTCTACAAGTCGCTATCGCCGTTTCTGAGTCTTTGGTCCGACGGATTGTTGATCGGCGAACTGTTTGGCGAGTCGCTCTGGAAAAAGTCTGCCAGCAAGCGATTTGAGAAAATGCTGCGACGACTGTCGGCAACTGTTCGCGCGGATGTGACCCTGATGGGCTGTCCGCATGGGGAAGCAGCTGTTCTGGCACTGAATCGAGCATACGTAGTATCCGGGTTTCAGACCGGTGCGAAAAAGTTGAAGGCTTTGAAGGCTGTCTCCGGTAGCGGAAAGAAAGCTAGAAAGAAGATCAGCAAAGCGGCTGTACCGTCCTGGCAATCTGATGACACCGACGCTGCCTGTTTGCGGAGCTCGTGGGCGTCTGACGCGAGCGTGGCGACCGTGAAATTCGATGACGATTCAATTCAGATGGAACTGGCAGTGGAAGGGGTTCCACTGTTGTCAGGATCGTGGGGACTTGAGTTGTTGGAAGGTGACGAGCAGCTCGAACTGGAAGCCGAGTGGGAGTGTATTTGCTGGAATTCCGACTCCGACGGCGACTACCTTGAGCTTCAATTGGAGTTCGACGGCGGGCCGATAATTAATCGTTACCTGTATCTGTCACGGTCGGACAGTTTCGCGGTCATCGCAAATATGATTTCTGGAGCTACGCCGGGTCGAGTTGAGCTTTCCAGTCATTTGCCCCTTGCCAATGGTGTCACGCTTGCTTCCGTCGAGCATGATCGCGAACAATTGTTGACTGCCGGTGACAAAAAAATTCGAGTGTTTCCGCTGGCGATGCCGCAGGATCCTGGCGTTGGCACATCCGGCAGGATTGGCCGCGATCAGGACGGAGATCAGCCGTGCTTGACCTGTTCGCATGCGACAGACTCGGGAATGTTGTTTGAGCCAATCGTCCTGGATTGGGCGTCCGAGCGGCAAAGCGCTCAGGCTGAATGGCGAAAGCTCACCGTCACTCGAGCTACCGAAATTGATTCTGACGGGGCCGGCGCGTATCGGCTACAGGTGGGGAAGCAGCACCTTGTGCTTTACCGATCGCTTGGAGGCACAGAACGATACCGAACATTCCTGGGGTACCAGGCTGAGAGCGAGACTGTGATCGGCAAGTTCACGAAATCGGGAGTGATTCAGGAGCTTGTGATTGTGGAGTAGCGATTCGTCACTTAACCATCGCCAGACAGGTGTGCGGGGCCGCTTCGGTCACGGCCAGCACTCTGTGGCTGCAAAGGATGCACGCTGATGACTCACAAACTGAGGAACACCGCCCGCCTGACGTGTCTCGCAATGTCGATTGCTTTGCATCTAACGTCGGCAAGCCCGGCGGCTGACAAGACGCTGCCAGGCACGCAGCTGCTGACGATCGAGCAGCCACTTGATGAGTTCATGGTCGACGGCATCGATCGCTTTTGTCTGAGAGAACTTGCGGCTTCACCAGCTCGTCGCGAGATAATGTGGAACCGCGACTTCAGCAGCACCGAAGCCTACGAAAAAAGTATCGCCCCCAATCGAGAACGCTTTCGCGAATACATCGGCGCTGTCGACAAGCGACTGACTGAGTTGTCGCCGGGTAAGCACGGATTCGAGATGCTGAATTCGTTGAATCGATCCGAGGTGATCGCCAGGTCGAACGATATCACTGTGCATCGGGTTCGCTGGCAGGTTCTGGATGGAGTTACTGCCGAAGGACTTCTACTTGAACCGGAAGGAGTCAATGCCGCCGTTGTTGCGATTCCAGATGCGGACTGGACTCCTGAGGCGTTTTGCGGTCTGGGCGAGAATGCAGTCCCGGCATCGGCGCAACTTCCATGGCGACTGGCGAACAATGGATGCCTTGTCGTTGTGCCAATGCTTCTCGGGCGGAGCAGCGAATTCTCGACAAGCGAATATGTCGCCTGCACGAATCAGTCTCATCGTGAGTTCATTTATCGGCAGGCTTTCGAAATGGGCCGGCATGTGATCGGTTACGAAGTTCAAAAGACTCTGGCCGCCGTTGATCTTTTTGAGCAGTGGATGAAAACTCACGACATTGATGTGCCGATTGGTGTTGCGGGAGTGGGCGAAGGGGGGCTCCTGGCGCTGTATTCGTCCGCGTTGGATACGAGGATCGATGCCACGCTGGTCAGTGGTTATTTTCAGACGCGTGAAGCTGTCTGGGAAGAACCGATCTATCGGAATGTCTGGGCTTTACTCTCGGAATTCGGGGATGCCGAAATCGCCGGGATGATCGCCCCACGTCAACTGACGATTGAAGCTTGCAAGGTACCTGAAAGTTCCGGACCGCCAACCGTCGTCAGCGGTTGTCGAGGAGGTGCGGCGCCAGGCCGTGTCGAAACAGCGACGCTTGGAACGGTGCGTTCAGAGTACGATCGCGCCGTCGCAACTTATGACAAGCTACAAGCCGGTGCGAAGTGTCTGCTGTTCGCCAGTGGCGAAGGAGATGGAAATGCCGGGGCTCGCGAAGCGGTCCAGTCTTTCGCCGGTGCATTGCTTGGCCAGAAAGCTGACTTAAGTGATGCGGAAACGCCTCTGAAGCTGGAAGACGGCGTCGTGGCTGCGCTGGCCGACATGTCGCACGATCGCGAGTTGCGGCAGGGACAGGAATTGCAGCGACATGTTCAGAATCTGATGCGAATCAGCTCGAAGGTTCGAGACAAGACGTGGGGGAAGGGGGATCGGTCTTCGGTTGAAAAGTGGGAAGCAACAACAGCCTCGCTGCGAGATTGGACTTACGATGAACTCATTGGTCGCTTGCCCGACATGCGTTTGCCAATGAACGCAAAGAGTCGGCTGGTTCTCGACGAGCCTGAGTATGTCGGTTACGAGATTACGCTTGACTGTTATCGCGACGTCGTAGCGGGCGGTATCTTGTTGCTGCCGAAGGATCTGAAACCTGGCGAAAAGCGTCCGGTCGTTGTGTGTCAGCACGGCTTGGAAGGCACGCCGATGGACACGATTACCGAGGATCGGTCCGTTCGATCGTGGAACTACTACAAGGGCTTCGCGGCGGTGCTTTGCAAACGAGGTTTTATTACGTATGCGCCGCAGAATCCTTATCGAGGCAAGGATCGGTTTCGTACGCTTCAGCGAAAGTCGAACCCTGTTAAAAGGTCGCTCTTCAGCTACATTATCCCGCAGCACCAGAGGACGCTCGATTGGCTGGCGACGTTGCCAAACGTTGATGCCAATCGAATTGCGTTTTACGGATTGTCTTACGGCGGCAAAACGGCCGTAAGGGTTCCGCCGATGCTCACACAAGGTAAAGACCGAGTTGGGTATTGCCTGTCGATCTGCTCGGCGGATTTCAACGAGTGGGTTAAAAAGAACGTCAGCAACGAAGATCGTTACAGCTATCTTTTTACGGGTGAGTATGAAATCTTCGAATGGAACATGGGGCACGTTGCCAACTATGCCGAGCTGTCATCGCTGATGGTGCCTCGACCGTTTATGGTCGAACGTGGCCATGACGACGGCGTGGCTCCGGATGAATGGGTGGCCTGGGAGTTCGCCAAGGTCCGACGGCATTACGTCAAACTTGGTATTGGCGATCGCGTGGAAATTGAATTTTTCAACGGTCCTCATTCAATTAACGGGCAGGGTACTTTTCAATTCCTGCATCGTCATCTGAACTGGCCCTGGCCGTAAACCAACGGAATTCAAAACATGAAGAACGCGTCACAGAGTTTACGGATGACTCGCGGAGAAGATGGAGAACGCTCCTGTTGTGTCAGCGTGTTTTACCTCGGCGGTCTCTGCGTTCAATATTTCATCCAGGAAAACAACAGGGAGTTGTGATGCTGTTTCGGTTAATACTTGGACTGATCGTAGTATTGAATGTGTCGAACATTGCCTTCCCTGCCGGAGCAGACGCTCCCAATATCGTTGTCATTTTCTGTGATGACCTTGGGTACGGGGATCTAAGCTGTTTCGGGCACCCGACAATCAAGACTCCAAACCTGGATCGGATGGCAGCTGAAGGTGTGCGGTTGACGCAGTTCTACTCGGCGTCGCCGGTTTGCACTCCCAGTCGCGCTGCTCTGATGACGGGCCGGCTTCCGATTCGCAGTGGCATGTGCAGCGACAAACGACGTGTGCTTTTCCCGAATTCCGGTGGTGGTATTCCGGAGAGCGAAGTTACGCTTGCCGAAGGGCTGAAGAAACAAGGCTACGCGACTGCCTGCATTGGGAAGTGGCATCTTGGACACCTCCCACAGTTTCTCCCGACGAGCAACGGTTTCGATTCTTATTTCGGAATTCCTTACTCAAACGACATGGACCGTGTGAACGACGCTCCACGCGGGAAGGAGTCGTTCTGGAATCCGCAGGTTGAGTATTGGAACGTTCCGCTGATGCGCGATCTCGAAATAGTCGAGCGACCTGCTGATCAGACAACGATCACCCGTCGGTATGCCGAAGAGGCGGCAGCATTCATCAAGAAGAACAAAGACGAAAAGTTCTTTCTCTATCTGCCGCACAGTCTGCCGCACGTTCCACTGTTTCGATCGAAAGAGTTCGAAGGTAAGAGCCTGCGTGGTCTCTATGGCGACGTGATCGAGGAGATTGATTGGAGCGTCGGGCACGTTTTACAGACGCTGCGTAATTTGAAGCTCGACCAGAATACGATCGTCTGGTTTACGAGTGACAATGGTCCGTGGCTGACTTTCAAAGAACACGGCGGGACGGCCGGGCTTCTACGAGAGGGCAAAGGTACGACGTGGGATGGCGGAATGCGTGAACCAAGCATCTGCTGGTGGCCGGAAACGATTCCTGCCGGGCAGGTGAGTGCCGAACTTGGTACGACGATGGATATTTACTCGACAAGTCTTGCTTTAGCGGGAGCCAGGCTTGAGAAAGACCGAATCGTCGACGGCTATGATCTTACTGAGTCGTTGAAGGGGAACTCAAAGAGTCCTCGTGAAAATGTCTATTACTACCGCGGGACAAGGCTGATGGCTTTGAGGAAGGGGCCGTGGAAGGCCCACTTCGCGACTCAGGAATCTTATACTGGCAATAACAAGCTGACCGAACACGACCCGCCGGTGCTCTACAATCTGGAAGTTGATCCGTCAGAGCAGTGGGACGTCGCCGAGGAACATCCGGAAATTATCGCAGAAATCAAGGCTGTTGCTGTTGCTCACGGGAAAACGGTCGTTGCTGTGCCGTCTCAATTGGAGATTCCTCTGACCAGATAAGGCGTTAACTTATAGCTGCGTTGCCAGTTTCACTGTCAGAGTTATGCCGATAAACTAGCCTGCCCACTTTCCTTCGCCTATTGAGCAGGCATGTCTGATTCGCCAGACCCCACATCACCAAAACCTCGTCGAAGTTCCGAACGTCGTCGGACTGGTGGCGCTGCGCGGAAATCGCCCGGCCGACGGAAGGCTGCTGATCGGAAGAGACCGAAAGCACCATCGATTATTCGGGTTGCTGAGGACCCGACCGACCAGCAGCAGTCGTCGATCGAATTACTGAAGAAGGAAGCGAAGACGGGGATCCCGAGTGTTGCTGTCAGCACTGCTCTGCACGCCGTCATCCTGCTGGTTATGGCGTTGTTCGTCGTTCGGATTGATGTCGATACTGAAGGGCCGCTCAATTTTGGGTGGGACTACGAAGTAGCGAAAAAGGAAGAAGTGACACCGACGGTAATGGCTCCGGTGAAGATTAAGAGCGTGCAGCTCAATCAGCGACCGACGCCGAAGGTCGTTCAGAAAACGGAACCAAAGGTCGATGCCAAGCCAAAGAACGTTCGTCCGATTCAGCCTGTAGACGTGGCCAGGTCGCTGGCACTTCGGATGCCGAAACGAACGCTGGGCAAGATTGGAGGGACCGGCACAAAGAATTCAGTCGAGCAGGCGATTAAGTCAGGGCTGGAGTGGCTTAAGCGTCAGCAGAAATCGGGAGGGAACTGGCAACTTCACGCCGGCTATCCGGATGCAGGGTATGCGGTTTTGAGGACGGATACTGGAGCGACTGCACTTGCTCTGCTGGCGTTCCTCGGCGATGGCCACACCCAGAACGACGGCGACTATCAGGACGCCGTACGGAAGGGGCTTAAGTGGCTGCAAGGGATTCAGAAACAGGACGGCGACTACCACGACCACACAGAGCTTGGACGTAACACCGCGTTTTACGCACACTCGCAGGCCACGATAGCGATTTGCGAAGCGTACGCACTGACCGGCGATCAGGAACTGGCTGCTTCTGCCGAACGGGCGATTCAATTTCTGCTGAATTCGCAACATCCTCTGGAAGGCGGCTGGCGTTACCAGCCTCAGGAAAAAGATTCGATGGGCGACCTGTCGGTGACAGGCTGGGGGTTGATGGCTCTGAATACCGCTCGGATGGCAGGCATTGAAGTTCCGCCCGAAGCGTTTGGACGCGTGTCGTTCTTTCTCGATCAGGTGGCGACGCGGGACGGTGCACTTTATCGCTACCTTCCAAGTGATCCGTCTGGAAAAGCGAGTCGTGCAATGACGGCGTGCGGTCTGCTGGGACGCCAATGGCTCGGGTGGTCGAGGGATGATCCTGCGATGGCCGAAGGCGTCGACTGGTTGCTTCGGCCGGAGTTCGCCCCGCAATGGTCAAACGGTAAACGAAACATTTACGAGTGGTACTATGTTGCTCAGACACTGCATAACCTTGGCGGTAAGCGTTACAAACTCTGGTTCGGAAACGTGCAGAATCTCATCGTGGATAGTCAGAAACGGCGTGGAAGCCGAAAGGCCCCTAACGATGTTGCCGGAAGTTGGAGTCCGGTTGAGCCGTCCGGATCGCTTGACGAGTACGCGAACAAAGCTGGGCGACTTTACATGACGGCGATGTGTCTGCTGGTACTTGAGACTCCTGTTCGGCATGCTCCGATCTACCCGGAACCGGAGACGTCACCGGAACAGTAAGGGGTATGGTGGGCTGCGCCCTTCTGACTTTGGCGAAGCGGTGTCGACAGGTCTCCGAGTTGGCTTAGCAGTAAAATTTTCAAGATTACGAATTCCAAATATCTCTGGCAGGAGACTGATGTAATGCGACTTTGCCGTTTTGAGCACGAAGCGAGAATTCAGATTGGTTTCTACGATGATGATTTTGTGATCCCAATTTCCGCGGCTTCAGATCACGCGGGGATTACAATCGAAGAATCGTCCGAATTGATCGCATACCTTCCCGGTGGGACGCTGCGGGAATCTGTTGAAGCGATCCAAACTCGACTTTCCAATAACATGGACGAGGAATTGAGCGAGTTTCGCCTCGATGCGGAAGCCGTCAATCTGCTTGTTCCGAATCCAAGTCCGTCGAAGTTGCTGCTGCTTGCTGGAAACTATGCGAAGCACATCGAAGAGGGCGGCGGACGAGCGTCGGAACGAAACCGTACTTTCCCTTACGTCTTTATGAAACCGCCAGGCACAACGCTGACGCATCCCGGTGATCCGATCCGAATTCCTGAAGTCTCGCCCGACAACGTCGATTGGGAATTGGAGCTTGGCGTGATTATCGGAAAGCAGTGCAAGAGCGTTTCTGAAGCTGACGCGTTGAACTATGTCGCGGGCTATACGGTGATTAATGATATTTCAGACCGAAAGTTTCAGCCAGATCCTGAACGTGAAGAACGCGCCAAGGACGGCTTCTTCGATTGGCTGCACGGCAAATGGCACGACACGTTCTGTCCAATGGGACCGTGCGTTCTTCCGGCCGATGAGTGCGACGATCCCCAGCAGTTGCATCTCACATTGAAGGTGAATGGCGAGGTGGAGCAGGACGGTTCAACTTCCGAGATGGTCTTTCCGGTCGCTGCGATTGTCGAGTTCATCTCAAGCTTCGTCACGCTGGTTCCGGGCGATATCATTTCGACGGGGACTACGGCGGGTGTTGGCGCCGCAAAGAACAAGTACCTTAAGGCAGGTGACGACATTCACGCCGAGATTCAGCACATCGGTGTGCTGAGAAACCCCGTTGTGTAGAGTTTTTTGAGAGAGGAACCGGTCACGTCATGCTCTTGCAGGTAATAGCCCGGTTTTCAGACCTTGTCTGGATGCACGCTTAGCGGGCATGACGCACCGAATGTGTTTTTAAAATTAAAACGCCCTGCTCATGAGCAGGGCGTTTTGATTTTGAGCGTTGGTTACGTCGTGGGTTTTTACTTCAAGCAGCGTCGAATTCGGAGATTCGATTTCGCAGCGTCATTGGAAGCAGCATGTCGCTGTTTTCTTCCAGTCGGTATCGCATGATGTAGGCGTCTTCCGTTGTGTCGTCGTAGTGGCCTCGCAGGATCGAAACGGCCCGGAATCCGTGATTGCTGAAAAATAATTGAGCCGACAGATTCGTCTCGCGGACTTCCAGTATGATCTCGTTCCGACGTTGCTGTGAGAGCTTGTCGACCAGTTTCTGCACCATCTGAGTGCCAACCTGGCTGCGCCGAGTTTCATCACCCACTGCGAAATTCAGGATATTGAGCTTCGATTTGTGAAGCTCATAGATCATGAATCCGACGATTTTCTGCTCGTGTTCTGCCACCATGCCGATGCAGTTTCGCTGACGGAGACAACTCAGAAAGTCTTCTTCCGTCCAGGGAAATTCAAAGCTCTCGTGCTCGATACGCAGAACATCCGCCATATCCCGACGAATCAGCCAGCGGATCTGAACCGCCAGTTCTGGCTGCTCGTGATGACGAACGGTCATGATGGCCTCCTTGCCATTTCGTATGACGCCGATATTTCGTGCGAATAAGGGTCGGGACAATATCAAAGGTGACTTATCAGGACTAGACCTGTTTTTGTCATTTTTGAACGTGAAGTCGGACGGGCTCTTTGCTGAATATTCTCGACTGGTAAGCTCTGAATTCGACGCGAGATTGCTATTGGGAATTGCGGCATTCTTTCTCAGCCAGAAGCATCAGGCGGGCGGCGTACAAGGCGGTTGATTACTCGGTCAACACTTGCGACGCTCCGCACCAGACTTTCCACGTCGGTCACGTCGCCGTGCGTTTCGAGAATACCATCCAGGCAGACGCCGCCTTCGATCTGGCGAACAACGAGAGAAGAGATACTGACTTCCGGAGCCGAGATCAGCTTTTGTCGAACTACTCGTTCGAGTGACGACGGAGAATCGTCGAGCGATTCTTTAATTACTGGCGATTTTCTGTCGGGCTGCACAGGACTGTCAGCTGTGGTGAATGAGCCAGCGTCAGGGATGGGCACGCTGATGTGCGGCTGTGGGATGACGGCTGTATTAGCCGTGTCAGTTCTTAGCTTCCGTTCTGCCATGATTACCCTCCTGGAACGTCCATGGTTCCGTGGAGTGTAATCAGCAGAATTCAAGTCTGCACCCGTACTTGTAATGTGCAGAGCCGGGAGTGTTTCCTGACGCGTTGCAGTCCGTCCGTGGAAGTTTCCGTAACGATGGAAGGAAGCGAATATGAGCAGTAGTCTAAAGCGGGGATGGGCAGCACCCCCCCCAACATTACTTGCCGTAAACTTCTTTCGGGTCAAACACGCGATCACCGACGACTTCAACGTCGCCGGTTGCAGGATCAACCTTGCGGAAGAAGCAGCTCTTGTACCCCTCATGGCAGGCAGCGCCACCAATCTGATTGACTCGAATGAGCAGCGTGTCGGCGTCACAGTCGTAGAAGATACTTTTGACTTCCTGAACGTTGCCGCTTTCCTCGCCCTTCCGCCACAACTTTGATCGGCTGCGACTGTAGTAGCAGACTCGCCCGGTCTTGACGGTCTCGCCCCACGCTTGCTCGTTCATATAGGCCAACATGAGTACTTCGCCAGTCTCATCGTCCTGGGCGATGACGGGGATCAGTTCCATTTTCTCAAAGTCAGGGCCGCTCATTGGTCTTGTCTTTTCCTGTAATTGATCGATCGGTCTTCAGTATTTCACGAACAAAAAACGCTCAGGCCTGATGACAGGTCCGAGCGTGAATTCGTTCGCAGTGGCGTGCTCAGAATCCATAGATTGCAGTTTAGTGAAGATGTTCGACATTGGTTTTCACGTGTTTGCTTCAGCTTAACAGTCGATTACCAGCACGTCCACGACTCGTGGGAACACTGACCGATGGGATTCATAGAGCCAATTGCCTACGGCGATCAGATAATTCAACAGTGGATGGCGATTGGCCAGACGACACATCACCTGGGTGATCATTTGCGGAAGTTTCCGGGTTTGTTCCGGTCGACTGCGGGCTGCTCCCATCCGGGGCCTATGCGGGCTCGATCTGGAAAGCTTTCAGCAGATTGTGCGTTGGTCAGGTCAGCGTCGATTCGCCTTGGGTTTTCTCGAGACTGCGTAAGAGTGACTGGCAGCGTGTTGACGCAGGCTCTCAGATCGGTTTCGCTCATCACTGTGAAAGAAATTAATCCTGCCTGTGTGCAAGGCAGGGGGACGGTCGTCTGGTGAGCCCGCGAGTCAGTAATGATTGTGAATTCATTCAGCGTTGGATCGTTGTTCCGAGTCAGGCCGAGAACCGTGCCTGTTATGACATCCGACTGAATTTCGAATGACTTGCAGTCACCACCGTTTCTCTGCTGTCGATTAATTACGAACCTGCAGCAGCAGGTCATCGAAAGTTATACCAGCGATCTGAATAATTCAGGTGGCTCATCAGCGGGGGCGAGCGGCTTTAGAATGTCTGTTAGCACCGAGACATCCGCCAAGTGCGCCTACAACAGCAGCGAAGGCGGCGGGCTCCAATTGGAAGGAGCCTTGTCCATCAATGCCAAGAAGCCACACGGCAATGAAGCCGGATGCAAATCCGCTTGTCGCTCCAATTAACAAAGCCGGGACTGGTGCGACCGTGGTGCCATTGAGCAGTCGCATTATCACGACTATGACCGGTGTCACGGATGCTGCGACCGTAGCGGCGATCACGCCTCCGAAAAGCAAGCCTAACGGGCCCCCGAGTATACCAAAGACGCCGCCCGCACATCCGATGCTGCAAATTATCGGAAGAACGTAGGACCAGATACTGAGAGGTTCCGTCCTGTGATGCTGAAAAATCTCATTTTCCCGCAGTGTAACATTGAGATTTCTTGTCATTTTTTCTGTTCTATTCGAGTCAATTTGTTTTTCGTTCGGGGCAAGAACCGTGGTGAGCACTTCCGATTAACACTCTTACCTCTGTATTTAGAGAATTTCGCAGACAACAGTGCCCCTCTATCTCGACTGATACGCGATGTTTTGACTTGTTCAGAATTGTCGGGCATTCTGATATGCGGCTGCAGGTAGAGGCACTCCGTCCCAGTTCCCGTTCGCTGCACGAGGAAATAATCGATATCGGGCATTTTGAGCGGTCCGCCAGGCGTCTCGCCCGACAGGTCATACCGATGTGCAGGCAGGATGTCCGTTTGGGCCCGACATGCACGGTGCATTTCTGGCTGGAAGTCACACGCTCTGTGTGGTGTCGATTTCGTGTTGAGCGGGTGTTCCTTGCGGAACGATTGTTGATTTAGCTGGCAATGGAGACTGGTGACCTAGCCGCATGGCAATGGGCACGCTGATTCGCGCCGAACTGGAAAACGAGGAGTGAATTCCAGACACCATGTTCACACCAGCGCAGGGTTCACACCAGCGCAGGCCCCATACTGGAAGAAGGTTAAGTTGAGGGCATGGTTGAACTGAACCATGAGTAGACGACGGAAGTTGAGAACTATGAGAATTCTTCTCTACGACCTGTTGGTGCAAAGAAAAACCCGCAACCTGTTGTCAGATTGCGGGTTAATAAGAGGCGCCGCCCGGATTCGAACCGGGGGATGACGGATTTGCAATCCGTTGCCTTAGCCACTTGGCTACGGCGCCGTTCTGGTTGTCTGCAGAGACAATTCACTATGCCGACTTCACTGTGATGATCGGCTCTGCTGATTCCCAATCATTAGTCGGACGATGTCAGACTTATCCGGCTGGGCAACCGAGGCGAGATGCTAGTGACCATTCCCCTGGCGCTGCAAGGCAGTTTCTGGTCGCCCGGCAATGTTGTTCCCCGAGCCAGATTACGCATTGTGGCCGAAATGAATCTCTCGGTAGAATTGTCTCAATCCCCCGTATCGGCACCTGCCGATAAAAACCTTAAGTCACTTCTTCAATTCGTGTTTTCTGATCTCCGGCTGACGGACAACCTCGATCTCGCGGGCGTTCGCGGCGGAGTGTTTCCTGACTCGAATTCATCGGAGATACTGCCTCTTAGTCCGGGATTTCTGCTTCCAGATTACGAAAACCCGGGCAAAGAACCGTCTGCGATGAGTCGCCGGTTCACGTCGCTTTCTTCCTGAAGAGGGCATTGTCGATCCGGCAACGTCGAGCTGTACTCAGCCTGGCGACAGGGAGCTTCTCCACCCGGACTCTGGCACTTTAAGGATGTCGCGGCTCAATCGGAGTTCGCTGCTTCTGCCCAGGGTAGACGGTGCATCGGCCAGACTGGCTGACAACAAACCGCTCGCCGGTGGGCTCAAGCAGACTGGTCCGGAGGAGCAGCCGATGATCCCACTCGTTACCAGCGAATATTCGCTCAGACGACTCTTTTCAGCCCTGACCGAGCACACGTTTCAGGTCGACCTTGGTGTCGCCGATCCCGTGCTTACTGATTACCTGGTCGAGATGCTCGTTCGGTTCACTCGTTCGGCCGAGATGTACCGTTTCCGAGATATCGAAGGCCGCCGGCTTGTCGAGGTAGTCGACATGGTCAGCGAAGCTGGACAGCGAGAAGCCAAACCGAAGCGGGAACTTCATCGTCACATTGGTGATTACACGCTGTTCTGGACGGGAGTTTTTCCGGAAGCGTTGAATCGACTTCAGGCGGTTGACCACAAAGATCATCTGATCGACTACGAGCAGCAGGGGCGGCAGTCATACTTCATCGCCAGCAAGTTTGAAGATGATCCGTACGGCGAAGAGGCTCCCGTTCTGCGACGGTTGAGTCAGGATTACGATCTGGTTCGCTTCGGCCTGAACCGTATCCGTCAGCAATGGGACCAGCTTCCGGCCGATACTGCAGAACGGTACACGTCGGAAGGCAATGTCGAAAACAATTAAAAGAGAGTCCGAAAGCAGTGGGTGTCTTGACGCACCCGACCTTGGCTTTAACGCCGGAGCGGCGCGGAGCTTGTTCCGGCCTGCAACTACTCTGCAACTTTCGCCCACTGCTTTTCCAGGCGAACTTCGGAGACAGGGATCGCTGTTCGCAGCTCCTGAGCGAACAGCGAGACACGAAACTCTTCCAGCATCCAACGGTAGTGTGCGAGGTTCGGATCGTAGACATCGCGTTCGCGGTGTTCTTCCGCTCGGTATTCGTACAGACCGACGAGGTCTTCGATCGTCTGTTGAGCCTTGCTGTCTTTCTGCGCTCCGCTCCTGGGCAGCTTGTTCAATCGGACGGTCGCTGCTTCGAGGTATCGCGGATACTGTCTCAGCCAGCCCCAGGCGGCATCGGTCAGGAAGCCCGATTTGGTCAACGCGGCGATCTGTTTTCTGACATCGTCGGCTGCGTACTTCCAGTGGGGAGATTGCGTCGCGTTGATCGCTTTTCGAAGGGTCGCGTACCCCGTCATGATTGCTCCGACGAGAACAATGACATCCTGAGTCGCGATGGAGATCATGCTCCTGGCTTTTTTGACTCGCTGTTGAAATTCTGCTTCCGTTCGCGGGTACGGACCTTTTTCCGGGAACAATGCTCTGTCGACGATCAGGTCGCCGAGATTGTTCTGAAACGCGACGGCGCCGCCCATCGCAGCGCTCAGCATGATCCATTCACTGAGTCTCGGGATGTTCTCGATTTGCACTTTGACGAACCGAGCCAGAGCGATTGCCGTCAGCCGCCGGATGCCGGCTCGGGTTTCCAGTGCTGATGTCGAGGGCAGGTCTCGCAGTCTGAGAGAAACGCAGTCGCCTTCATCGATAAGCGTGGGGTAGCCCTTCAATTCAATCGTGCCACGATACACGGTGACCTGCGACGGCAGTTCACCGAAGTTCCAGGTCTTCAGCCCGTCGCGTTGCCAGCGGTTGTCGTCGATCTCCGAAAAGCTGGACGATGCGTTACTGCCAATCGTCCGTCGAATGGTTTTAAGGTCCCGCCCCGTAGCGAGAGGCTTACCTTCTTCGTTTATAATGCGAACGTTCATTCGCAAATGATTCGGGAGCCGTTCCTGCTGAAAATCGGAAACGGCGACGGGTTCGCGAGCGATCTCGGTCAACAGTCTCGCGATGGTCTGTTCGAAGTTTCCCTGACCGAAATTCAGTTGCGAAGCAACCTGCGTGGCCGTGTCGGCGGCCGGGACGAATTGACGACGCAGCGACTTCGGCAAAGATTTGATGAGTGCGGCAACTTTTTCTTCGACCAGCCCCGGCACCAGCCAGCCGAGTCGGTTCTGGTCAATCTGGTTGAATGCCTCCTGCGGCAGTTCCAGCGTCACTCCGTCTTCGGGCGAGCCGGGTTCAAGGTGATACTCGATGGGAAGTTGAATGGTACCGACCTTGACGGCGTCGGGAAATTCCTGCCCGGTGACTTCTTCTGTGCCTGTTCGACGAAGATCGACCTTCTGCATGTTGAGCAGGCCACGTCGATTCTTTTCCGCCTTACGAAGCCAGCGTTTCAGGTGATGAATATCCGCGACGTCTTTAGGAATTCGTTTGTCGTAAAACTCGAAACGCTCGTCGTCGTCCACGACCAGGTCGAACCGACGCGTTCGCGTCTGCAGTGCTTCCAGTTCTTCCATCAGCCGAGCGTTGTGACGGATGCAAGGGAGCTGGATTTCGAGATGCCCTTCGACAAGGCCGTCGCGGATCATCATCTCGCGAGAGAGTTCCGCGTTGACCTTTGAGTATCGCGTGCGGCGGCGAGGAATAACTGGAATACCGAACAACGTTACTTTTTCGAACGCCATTGCCGAACCGGCCTGGCTGTCCCATTCCGGATCACTGTAGGTTTTTTTCATTAAGTGCCCGGCAATTGGCTCAATCCAGTCGGGATTGATGCGGGCGACAGTGCGTACATACCGCTTCGTTGTTTCGACCAGTTCGGCCGCGACGATCCACTTTGGTTTTTCACTGAACAATCCCGAGCCTGGCCAGATGGTGACCTTCTGGCTGCCTGCTGCTGTGTATTCGTGCCGATCTGTCAGCAACGCGATGCTTGCGAGGAAGCCGGTGAGAAGGGCGCGATGAATGGCGTCGAAGTTGTCCTGCCGTTTCGTTGGTTTCAGGCCGACTTCGGCGACCAGTTCGCTGAGCTGATGGTGAATATCAACCCACTCACGCATTCGGTTGTAAGAAAGAAAGTTCTGCTGGCAGGCTTTGCGAAGCTGGCTGCGTGACGCTCCACTGCGCACCTTGTGGTAGAAGTCCCAAAGCTTCAGGTAAGCCATGAAGTCCGACTTCGTATCCTGGAAATTCGCGTGAGCCTCGTCGGCCGCCTGTTGTTTGTCGATCGGTCTGTCTCGCGGATCCTGAAGTTCCAGCGCGGCGGCGATCACCAGAACTTCGTGCAGACAGTTCTCTTCATGCCCCGCCAGGATCAACCGCCCGACGCGCGGATCAACAGGCAGCCGACTGAGTTGCCGACCGACTTCTGTGATTGAGTTTTTCTCGTCGATCGCCCCCAGTTCGTAGAGGCTGCGGTATCCGTCGGTGATCGTTCCCATGCGGGGCGGTTCGAGAAACGGAAAGTTCTCAAGTGGCCCCATCCGCAATGCGGTTGTTTGCAGAATGACGGACGCCAGGTTGGTCCGTTGGATTTCTGGAGCGGTGTAAGCGTCTCGGCCTTTGTAGTCGTCTTCGGTGTAAAGTCGGATGCAGATGCCCGGACCGATTCGACCGCAACGACCTGCTCGCTGATTGGCTGAGGCCTGAGAGACTGGCTCGACGGGCAATCGCTGCATGCGCGACCGTGCAGAGTAGCGGCTGATCCTCGCTGTGCCGGAGTCGATGACGTAGTGAATGCCCGGAACAGTGAGTGAGGATTCGGCGACGTTTGTCGCGATGACGATTCGGCGGTGCGGTAGCGTCTGAAAGATGCGGCTTTGTTCTTTTGTCGACAGCCGAGCGTATAGTGGGATGATGTCAGTCTTCTGGCCTTTGGAAATTTTCCCGAGCAGTCGGCCTCGAAGTGATTTTGCCGTTTCGTGAATATCACGTTCGGTCGGCATGAAAATCAGAATATCTCCCGGACCGTCGAGCATCAGCTCATCGACTGCGTCCAGTACGGCTGCCTGCATGTCAGCTTCAGACTGTCGGCGATTGCTCGGTGAACTGCTGTGTCTGGGCGTTTGTTCGGCATCCTTTGCGTCAGGATCGAACGGCGGCCGATAGCGAATTTCGACCGGGTAGGTCCGTCCCGAAACTTCAATCACCGGAGCCGAATTCTCACCCTTGCCAAAGTGGTCGGCAAATCGCTTAGCATCTATCGTGGCCGACGTGATGATTACTTTTAAATCTGGCCGCCGCGAGAGGATCTGCTTCAGCCGACCAAGCAGAAAGTCGATGTTGAGCGACCGTTCGTGAGCTTCATCGATGATGATCGTGTCGTACTGCTCAAAGAACCGATCACCCTGAGACTCGGCGAGGAGGATGCCGTCAGTCATCAGTTTGACGTAAGTTTGCGGGCTTGTCGTATCCGTAAATCGAATTTTAAACCCGACGGCCTTTCCGGCCGACGAACCGACTTCTTCGGCGACTCTCGCGGCGACTGAGCGAGCGGCGATCCGCCGTGGCTGCGTGTGGCCGATTGTTCCGGAAACGCCACGGCCCATACCCAGGCAGATCAGTGGAAGCTGTGTCGATTTCCCGGAACCTGTTTCGCCACACAGGATAATAACCTGATTTTTCTCGATGGCCTCGACAATTTCGTTGCGTCGAGCACTGACCGGCAGGTCGGCATTCAGTTCGACGGTCGGCAGGTTTGCCGCTCGCTTCTCGCGAAGTTTGATCGACTTTGCCAGCGAATCGTTGAGTCGTTGGAAGGTCCGATCGAACGGTTTCTTGCTTTTTGCCGCTCGCTGAACAGAGTCCAGGGATCGGCGCAGGCGAAACTGGTCGACCAGCATTGCTTGACCAATCTGGCGGCGAATTTCAGAGAATGCTGGCTGAGGCTGCGACAAGAGACTGTTTTCAGAAGGTCGATCGGATGGGAGCGGCGGACTTTAGCGGTTCTTCGAAATTCGGGACACGGAACGTCGCAGACAGAAGAGCAAAGATAAAATAGTGATTTGATTTAATCTTCTGACCTGCAGGATTCCGGCTTTCGTCGGTCAGTTGAGATCGAAAGGGCGAACCGTTACCAAGCTCTCCTCAAAGGTAAATGAAATCATCAGCTGATCAAGCGGAGCGAGTTATGGCGGAATCGGTCAAAGGAGACCTTTATGACTATCCGGTTTATTACGACCTGATTTTCGGGTCAGACTGGCGAGCGGAATTCGACTTTCTGACCGGGTGCTTCGACCGCTTTGCGAGGCGTCCAGTTCGCCGAATCTTTGAACCTGCATGCGGTACCGGCCGGCTGCTTTATCGCATGGCTCAGGCGGGACATGAAGTTTCAGGCAACGATCTCAACGCCAACGCGATCAATTTCTGCAACAAGCGTTTCAAGAAGAAAGGTTTCCCTGAAACGGCCGTCGTTCAGGATATGGCCGACTTCAAGCTGAAACGCAAAGTCGATGCAGCGTTTAACACGATCAACACGTTCCGACATCTGCCGACAGAAAAGCTGGCACTGTCTCACCTGCAATGCATGGCCGATTCATTGGTGAAAGGCGGGTTGTACATTCTCGGGCTTCATCTGATTCCGTCTACAGCCGGGCGGCTGGAAGACGAAGCATGGCACGCTAGACGTGGAAACCTTGCCGTCAACACCTACATGTGGAGCAAGGGGATCGACAATAAAAAGCGGATGGAATATCTCGGCCTGAAAATTGATGTCTATACGCCAACAAAGCACATGAAAATTGAGGATGAAATGCTTTATCGGACATACACGGCGCGACAAATGACGTCTCTACTGAAAAAAGTTCCGGCGTTCGAGTGCGTCGGTGTTTATGATTTTGCCTACGACCTCGACCAGCCGATTACGATTGGCTCTGATACTGAAGACGTCGTTTATATTCTGAAGAAGAAGTAGAGTGGGTACTGCCCATCAGAAATGTGACCAGCGGCGAACGATCCTTGCCGCGATTTGAATTGGTGGGCGTTGCCCACCCTACAGATGAGACGGCATAACGATGAGCGATACTTTTGAATCATCCACCCCAGAGTCCAATACTTCTGAAAGTGCCGAGCCGACGAAGGACGACGCTGTCAGCTTCGCTCAGGCGGCAGAAGAAGAGCAGCCGGGACTGCTGCGGGAATTCGTCGAGTTTCTTGTCGAGAGCAAAGCCTGGTGGCTCACACCAATCATAATCGTGCTGTTGCTCGTCGGTCTGCTGGTCGTACTGAGCGGTTCGGCAGTAGCTCCATTCATCTACCCGATTTTCTAACAAAGACTTCACCGTTTGGCGGATGAATCGCTGTGGTGATCTTTTTGTTGTAATGGAGGACTCAAGCGTTTGGATGTTTGATGTCGATCGCGGGACTTTCGAGCGGCTAGCCATTTCTCGCGA
>CALGTK010000173.1 GCA_937904325.1 uncultured Planctomyces sp. | reverse complement strand
GGGTTCATGCGAGCATCGAATTGAATGTTAGCCACCGCACGGTCAACAGCGTCAGAATCAAATACGCCCACCACAAAGCCAGTTGAGCTCGGCGATAATATCGAAGCATGAAGATCAGGCCGGCAGCCAGTCCTGGCGACTTTGAAAGCGATCAGCTTCGCCGGATCATCGATCAATCGGCCCCCGACTGGATTCAGCTCCCGCATCGTGCCCGCCTGAGACACCAGAAGTTTCCAGACCAAATCGATCAATGACAACGCAACGACGAAAACAAATCCCTCGTTGGTCGGTTGGCTCTCAAACTGACATTCCTTTAAGAATTGCTGAAAAGGCTTGCTGACTTCGCGGTTTGAGTCAGGTCTTCGATTGCCTGCCGAGAATGCGAATCTTCCACGGCGATCATTTTCAGCAACACTCTGCCGATTATCTTCACGATTCCCCGCTCTCCGTTTCCTCAATCCGTCATCTGCTCGTGACTTGCTGGAGCGTGGGCTGTCCTGCGCGGCAATCGCGGCCGTCTGCAGACTCGCGACCGCAAATTCAGCCAGAAACAGGAGTCTCAAACCGGTTCGAAATGTCAGTGAGACGTTCAATCTGACCATCCTGAAATGCCTCTGTATACCTGTGGCAAGCCCTGTGAAATGCACAAGTTACCTTGTGGGAGTACTGTAAAATTACCTGCCGCATCCACAGCGGAATCCGTCAGATATATGGATAATGACGAACCATCGCCTGCTCTGGATATCCCCGGTGTGGATATTCTGACCAGTCCTGCGGTAACTACAGTTTGCTTTCGTCCCGCACCGAAGTCACATTAGGTTGATGGACGATAAGATTGTCAACAAGCTGATCACTGGCGGCGATGCGGCCGTAGCGGAACTGTTCTCCGAATTTCAGCCACGGCTGGAACGGATGGTAGAGTTTCGTCTGGATCGGCGGCTGCGAGGACGAGTCGACTCGCTGGACATCATTCAGGAAGCGTACATCGAAATTGCGCGCCGCATCGGCGATTACACATCCAACCCGGCTGTCGCGTTCTACGTCTGGGTTCGGCAGATTACCTGGCAGACGCTGGTGTCAGTACATCGGAGACATCTCGGGCAGAAGCGACATCCGAGTATGGAAGTACGTCTTAACCGAAAAGGTCCAAACGAGACCACGTATTCGATTGCCGAGGCACTGGTCGGCCAGTTGACGTCCCCCAGCGGTGCCGCCCGTCGGCAGGAAGACTACGATCAATTGCGTGAGGCTCTGTCGACGATGGACGAGACCGATCGGGAAGTTCTTGCTCTAAGACATTTTGAACAGCTCGGCAATAACGAGGTTGCCGAAGTTCTGGGGATTGCCCGAACGGCGGCCAGCAATCGATACGTCCGTGCTATCAAACGACTCGGCGACGTACTGGCGACGCTGCCTCATTTTCAGGAGGCTGATTCGTGACCGACACGACTTCTGACAGAAACCCGATTGACGTTCTCGGCGACGAATTCTCTGCTCGCCTGCGTGAAGGCTCGACGCCATCCATCGACGAATACGCCGACAGCCACCCCGAACTGGCAGACGATATTCGTGCGACATTTCCATCCATCGTGATGATGGAAAAACTCAGCCGTAAGGAACACACCGAAAGGAAGTTCGAACGTCAGACCAGCCGACTGCTTGGGGACTCGCAGGAAACACTGGGCGACTTTCAAATCGTCCGTGAAATCGGGCGAGGTGGTATGGGTATCGTTTATGAAGCCGTCGAACAATCTTTGAAGCGACGCGTCGCGTTGAAAGTGCTCGGCCCTAACTTCGCCAGTTCACAGAAGCAGGTTCAACGTTTCAACCGCGAAGCCGAAGCCGCGGCGAGGCTCCACCATACTAACATCGTTCCGGTCTACGCGACTGGCGAAGAACGCGATCTCCACTTCTTTGCGATGCAGTTTATTGATGGTATCCCGCTAAGCGCCGTGATTCGGTCTGTGGGCGGTCGGTCGGCAAAGCAGAATGACTCTGCTGCACTCGGAAGTGGATCGCTTGCTGATCGGCTACTGACACCGACCTCAAACCATGACGATTCGCGAGACTCTCTGAATGCAAATGAGAAATCTGACTCGACACTACTGTTTAAAGCAGAGCTTGCTGCGAAGGCTTTGCTTACCGGCACTCACAAAAATCGAGTGTTTGAGTCCGCCGAGCATTCTTCGTTCGAACGAACTGTCGATATCGACGGGGACGACTCACAGGTTTCGAACGTTGAACTTGTTCTGAACCCTGAAGAGCCGACAACGACTTCCGTTTCTGAATCAGAGTTACCGACAGTGTCGATGAAGTACTGGCGGAACGTCGCGAGAATCGGCTTTGCAGTTGCCGACGCGCTGAACTATTCGCATCAGCATGGAGTGCTGCATCGGGACATCAAACCGTCGAATCTGCTACTTGATCGACAAGGCGTTGTCTGGGTGACGGATTTCGGACTCGCCCGGCACGAAGATCAGGAAGGTATCACCAACACCGGCGACATTGTCGGGACGCTGCGTTACATGGCTCCCGAACAGTTTAGCGGGGAATCAACCACACGCAGCGATATCTACAGTCTCGGCCTGACAATTTATGAATTACTGGCAATGCGACCGGCGTTTGAAGAGTCTCGACATGGTCCGCTGATTTCGCAAAAAACGAATTCGACGCCGCCAGGCTTGCGATCAATTAACGCAGACATCCCGCGAGACCTTGAGACGATCAGCCAGAAGGCGTCCGCGACAAACCCGGCTGACAGGTACGCGACTGCCGGCGAACTGGCCGCTGATCTTCGACGATTTCTGGAAGACCGTCCAGTACTCGCTCGACGAGCGACGACTGTCGAACAGCTTGTGCGATGGGCTCGGCGAAATCCCACCGTCGCATCTTTAACCGGAGCCACTGTCACGCTGCTGGCTGCTGTCGCCGGTGTGTTTGCGGTCGGTCAGCATCGAACTCAGGCCGCATTGGACATCGTTGGAGCACAGAAGTCTCAACTTGAAGAAAGGCAGGTTCAGCTTGACGAGTCCCTGCTTGCCGAGCAGAACTCTTCAAGACTTGCTCGCGCAGAATTCGCTCGGGCCGAACAGAATTTACAACTGGCCATCGAGGCGTTTGATTCGATCATCGACAACGTGGCGTCTCGTGGCGTGCCTCAGTCACTGACTCTGGACCTGGGCGACGACGAACCTGGTGATGAGGAGCCTCGCTTTTACGACACGATGTTGACCGCGGCCGATGCCGATCTGCTTGAAAAACTGCTCGCCTTTTTCGACGACTTCGCGAGTCAGAATCGGACTGATCTGAGATTGCAATCGGCATCAGCGCGAAAGCGAGTCGGCGATATTCAGCAGCGACTCGGGCGATTCGATGAAGCTGAAGAAACTTATCGGCAGTCTTTGGAAGCGTTTGAAGCACTGTTCGCGCAGAAGCCCGAGGATCTGCAACTTGTCATTGCACAGGCCCGAATCCACAACGAGATTGCCATCGCCGTGAGCCGACGAGGTGCCATGTGGGGAGCGGTCGAACAGCACAGTCGTGCGAAGGACCTCTTGCAGAAGACGTCGGGTGTCATGGAGACGTCGAATGGAAAACTCGAACTTGCCCGGACTCTGGGGCTGATGACAACGATCGGGGCAAGGTCAGGGATGTCGGCACTGATGGCGATGGGCAGAACCGGCTCTTCAAATGGCCGGCCACCGTCTGACGGAAGGCCACGAGGCGACAGTCGGCGAGAGCGCGAACGGGGACCGAATGATGAACCGGGCAAAAGTCGCTCCGGTGATGGTCAACCTCGGCCCGACCGCTCAAGTGCTGAACGCCCGGATGGAGACCGCTCGGAAGGAAGCCGTCGAGGGTCAGGGGCAAGGAGCGGATTCCGAAACTGGTCCGAGATGTTTATAAAAAGCAGCGATCAATCACTCGCCTTGTTGACTGAGTTGCTCAACGGCGAACCGTCGCGGCCTGACTATCGACTCGAACTGGCAATTGCCTGGCGCAACCGTGCAAACGTCGCCAGAATCGTCAACGATCCGGAAATGGGCAAAGAGGCCATCGCAACGGCCATCAATCACCTGAACGAACTTGTCCGGGACTTTCCCGAGGAGTCGATCTATCGCTTCGAGCTGGCGGATACACTTTGCATTCGTTCGTCGAGAAACAGCGATACGGAATCCTTGACCGAACTGCTGCAGCGAGTGCGTCGCGCGATTGTTCTGTGCGAGGGCCTCATCGAAAGGTACCCGAACGTAACCGAGTATCAGGCACTTATGGGGACGTCACTGGGCCGTCAGGCCATGCTGCTTCGTCGGCTGGAAGACTTCGGGCTTGCGGCCGAATCATTCCATCTGGCAATTGATCTGCAACAACCTCTCGCAGAACGATTTGCCAGTGTTTCCCTCTACCAGGTAGCCTACCTTCAGTCACTTTGGGGCTTGTCTGAAATCAGTGTCGCGCAGAAGGATCCTGCCACAGCCGTCGGCTTTCTCGAGACCGCAATCGATCGACTTCAGATTCTGTTAAGCAATGCTCCAAAGAATCGGATGCTGGAGCACTATCTCGAAAAACTACGTCGCCGACGGGGAGAACTCGCTCGTCCGTCTGCCGAGGAAACTCCGCCCGCCTCAACAACGGCAGGCTGATCGCCGGGTTTCAACGCTTATTTGTGACGCCTTAAAGAGCAGTCACGCGACGATTTCACGAGGTACGGCTTCTCCAGCCAGCAACGCCCATCCGGCACTGATGGCGAAATCTGACAACGTGAATCAGATGTGGGCCATGCCTCCAGGAAAATGAATTCCCGATCAATGTGATGAGCGTGAATACTGACGACAAGGATGCAACATGATTTGGAATATGGTGTGCCGTAAGCATCAATCGTTTTGTAAAATGAAATCCGTAATCAGCATTGGGAGAGACGTTAAGGTTTCACCGAGTATGCTCGTCAATGACGCCTGTTTTGCGTGTTGGCACTTGCTACTGCTGACAGAAACGCGAATTCATGTGGCTGAGCTTCCGGCGATTGAAGCATGCCGAATGACGCTTTGAATCGTCACAGGCCTGGGCACTCAGTTCTCGGACCCCCACCAGCCTTTGGGCGAGTAGTCCGGTCGAAGAAAGCCGGCGGCCTGAGCCTCCAGGCCCCGCAACGTCTTCTCACGCGTCCGAACTTTGTCGGCTTCCCAACGATTTTTGCTGAAGTTGGGATTCGGGATCGGCATTCGAGCACCCGTTTCAACCAGCCAATCATTCAGGTTGTTTCGCAGACCAGCAACCCGGTCAGGGTTGGCAGCGGCAACGTCGGTTTGCTCACCCTGGTCTGTGGCGATGTTGTACAGCTCGTTTCGACCGTCTTCGTAGTAATGAATCAGCTTCCAGTCGCCGTTACGGATGATCGCACTGGGCTCGCCGCCCTGGTTTCCGTAGTGCGGATAATGCCAGAACAGTGGACGGCTGGCGATCTGCTGTTTGCCCTTCAACAGCGGACCCAGGCTCACGCCATCAACGTGCTGTTTCGGTCGGGCCTTCTGCCCCGTCAATTCCAGCAAAGTCGGGTAAAAGTCGGCTCCGGTTACGGGGACATCGCAGGTTGAACCTGGCGATTTCACTCCTGGTCCGGCGATGTAGTACGGTTCGCGAATGCCGCCTTCCCATTGGCGACCTTTTCCGCCGCGCAGCGGCAAGTTTGATGTTGCCTTACCATCGCCAGCAGATACGCCACCGTTGTCAGAAGTGAAAACAATAATTGTGTTCTCGGTCAGACCGTTTCGCTCCAGAGCTGCCATCACGATCCCAACAGCATCGTCCATCGCCTCGACCATTCCTGCGTAAACGGGGTGATCCTGCACCTGCCGAACGGGACTGGTTCGGTCGACGATAAATCGATGATCGGGCGTCGGGATTTTTTCCGCCTTCCCCTGGTACTTCGCCCACAGCGGCTTTGTTGATTGAATTGGTCCATGCACCGAGTAGAACGACAGATAGGCAAAGAATGGTTCCCTGGCGTGATCGTCGATGAACTTCGCGGTCTCTTGGCCGAGCCGTTGAGGGAGTGACTCACCCACAGGTCCGTCAGTCATCTTCGGGTTATTGTATGGAGCAAAGTAGCCTCCGGGAGGCGATCCTCGATGATGACCTCCGACGTTGATGTCGAAGCCGTGATCTTCTGGGAACGAGCCTTTATTACCGAGGTGCCACTTCCCGGCAAAGAACGTTCGATATCCCGCTTCCTTGAAGGATTCGGCAAGTGAAGTGTCTTCAGCGGGTAAAGCATGCACATATTTCGCCGGAAGCAGTTTGGTATTGCGTTTCCAGTTGGTACCTTCAGCCGCTCCGATCCAGTCGGTAATCCCGTGACGAGCCGGATTCTTCCCCAGCATGATCGTGGCTCGTGAAGGGCTGCAGACCTGACACCCGGCATAGCCCTGAGTGAATCGCATGCCAGAATTCGCAATCCGATCGATGTTTGGACTCTCGTAAAACGTACTGCCTTCAACACTCAAGTCACGCCAGCCAAGATCGTCTGCCAGGATAAACAGGACATTCGGACGCTGCGGTGTTTCTGCAGCCGAAATCGACGTCAACAGCAACTGCTGAACCAGGCAAGGCACTATCAGGCAAACGGTCAACAACGAGCGGATTGTGATTTCGGGCAGGATATCTGGTCCTATCCCAGGAGCTATGTGATTCCGCGTGTCGTGCATCTTAGAAATCCTTAGAGCTGATCTGCTTATGAGAATGTCTATCGGTGACCGTTCATGTAAAACGAGATAGTAACCATTCCGGCCTATTGCACACTGCCGTTCAGCGTGGCGTGGCCCGATGATGATTGCCTCAACGACGATTTTACTCTGCGATTCGCATTGTCAAAAAAGTCCATGTAAAATTTCTCACGAACTTTATCGTCGGGCCACGCTTCCATCCCAGCTTGCGCGGACTGAAGAGCGTCCTTCAATAACTGTATGGCGACGCCTTTATTACCTCGCATCCATAGCGTTTGAAACTGGTACATCTGCAGGATGACTCGGCATCCGACAGTCGATGCGACCTGATGGCGTTGCCATATGTCGGCATCTGCCGCAGGTCCGTTTACTACGTACTGTTGAAAACTGCTCGGACGAATTTTCAGTTGCGAAGACAGGTTCTCACAGAAAGTTTCTTCATACTGATGAAAGCTCAGCGGCGACGAAAATTCGAGCGTTGGATTATTGTCGGTATGCAATGGGACGTCGCCGCAGAACTGCTGATACCCGTCTTCGTCAAGATGGAGGCAATGCACAAGCTGCATTGGTTCTGTCAGGCCGATTTCGTTGAGGCTTTCGGCGATTGAGGTGTCTCGAAAACCTGCCTCCAGTCGCGAATAGTCAATTGCAAGCCGTTGCGGCGTACCGATGAGGATCCCGAAATTTGTATGTGTATGATTCATGAACCACAGCGTCGCGTGAGGAAACACGTGCTGAAAACTCTTCATCAGAATCTGCAGTTCTTCTTTTGCAATAGCTGCCATGGGAATCCATGCACAGGCCACACCGCCATCGCTTAGCCGCTCATCCATCAGTTGAAAATACTCGACCGTATATAAGCTGCTGTTTTGCTTGTATTGCAGATTGGTGACATCCGTCGCGATGACGTCGTACTGTCTCTGAGTAATCTTCAGATGATCTCGAGCGTCGTTCAGAATGAGTGTGAACAGTGGATTCTCAAGGACACCGTAATTCTGACCCGTCAATAGATGAGCCGATCGAGGAACTTCAGGCTCGATCTCAACGCAATAGGCGGAGACTCCGTGCGTAGTGATGGCATGACTCGTGCCGCCGGTACCGAAGCCGACAGTAAGCTCGCTGGCAGGGCTGGGATGCAATAACAGCGGCAGGTGGGCGAGCATCAGAGCATCGACCTTTGCTTCCAGGTTGGTCGATGCGACAAGCTGATCATCAATGTAAAGCAGATGATCGTCGTTTCGTACGTCTCGTTTTGTGATTGCAGTGCCAGACGCTCCAGCTTGAAATCGAACGATTTCAGCTGACGCGGGACTACCTTTCGCTGTTGAATATTCCATCCACCGACCGTCAACTCGTCGAACGATGGTGTTTCTCATCGCGGGGCGAGCGTCAATCGCGATCAGGGCCGCGCAAACGATACTCAAGCCCATCAACGCGATTGCTGATTTGCGACGCAGTCCCTGGTGAGCGATTGTAAAACAGGTGGAACAAATTGCCGCCGACACGGTCACCAGTACGGCGAAAGTCATGTGCAAACCCAGCCAGGGAATCATACCCAGCGAGACCAGCAACGTTCCGGCGACGGATCCCAGCGTGCCGAGAAAGTAAGTACTGGCAATCCAGTCCTGCCGCCCTCGGCCACGTCCGGAAACAGAATCACAAACCGCCGGATAAACGAGCCCCATTGATACGGCGGGAACAAACAGCAAAAGAAAGATGCTCAATGCTTCCGTCTGATAAAGATCACTTAACGTCAGCGTGCCAGCTGCCGAAGGCATCACGATGCCTTCGTGATTCAGATACGGAGCCGAATAAATTACGGGGTACGTCGCCAGGGACGCGATCGCAACTCCGCCGTTGGCAACGGCAAAAATGGTATACGGAGCCAGATAACGTCTGAGAATGCGGTACAGAAACAGGCTGCCTACTCCCATCCCCCCCAGATAGAACGCAAGCGTCAATGAAAAAGTGACTGTTGAGTTCGAGTTGACAATTCCCAGAAATCTCAGCCAGACGATCTCAAGGCCAAGCGCGACGAATCCGGCTGCAAAGTACATGGTGCTCAACCAGGGATAGCTGCTGACTGTTTCGTCTTCCGAGGCCGGCTCGTCGATTCTGGTTTCTTCCGCACGGGGTGCAAGAATCAGCAACAGAACGACTACGGCGAGATTAAGACCGACCGCGACGAATGCCGATTCCGCCTGGCCAAACGTACGGATGAAGATAAGTCCGGTTGCCAAAGCACCCACGACCGCGCCGAGAATATTCAGCCCGTAAATCCAGGCAACGGAAGAAGTCTGACCATCGCCCAACGCTCGGACCATGACCGGAATAGACGCGCCCATACACAGTGTCGATGGTAGAAGCGTGACAATTGCGAACGTAAATCTGACAAATGTCAGCAGAGCCGATGCCTCACCAAACGCATGAGCTGACAACACGTAGCAGGTTTCTGAAACCGACATCGCCGAGGGCACCAGCAGTCCCCAGGCAGCGATCATGCCTTCGAGAGCCGCCAGCAGAAGTACCGACCGCTTCACACGATCAACAAACAGGCTCGACATCCAACTGCCGAATGCAATCCCCAGAAAAATCGCAGTCAAAATTGCTGCCGTCGCCGGCGCGCTCGCGCCAAAGATGTGAAACAACTCGCGTTGCCAGACGATTTCGTAAGTCAGCGCGCTCGCCCCTGAGAGGAAGACGACCAGCCCCTTCAAGCCCGTCTGCGCGAAACTAGTTTGTAACCGTTGCACCATCATCTAAATCTTTTCCACACCCAACGACACGCACCACTGTGGGAAACTCACAGCCCGCTGGAAGTGGGCAATAATCAATGCTCTCGCCCCCCGCACGATGGCAAAAGTCAAGGTTAGACTGGCGTGGCAAGACTCTCGTTGAGTAGACAATTGTGTGCGACCGGCAAAGGGTGGGCAAGTGTCTCCATGGACGTACGAATTCGCCCGTCAATTGTGTTGTTGGCAGAACGGATGACGCTTTGATTTTACTGTGTAACGTTGCTCAGTCGCGACGTGAGACGCCTCACCTGATGGACCACCTGGCAACACGAGCGGTCGTTCGTAACGAAACTGAAAGATAAGCCGTTCGCAATGATCGGCACCAATTTCTGGGTCCACGATTCCGGCGAACTCAAGAAGGTATGATCGAACACAAGATCACCTGGCGTTCCTTCGACGACGAAAACGACAGCAACTGTCAATGGGATTTTCAGCGTTCTTCATCATTGAACACGCTGGGACGATCCGGCACAAATGGATTGGCAAGCCGGGAAAAGATTCTTCCGGCACGGCATTGGTCAAACTCATCAACGAAGCCGAAAGCAATTAAGAACGACGTTCGTCCATCTGGCTACTTTTTCGCGGATCAACATCGTTGCAATTTCTGCGATCCGCTATCCGCCTGAGGTAATCCTCACGAAGTGCACCTTGTTGGTTTGTTCTTTGCGTTTCCCGAGTCTTAGCAGGCCTTCGCCGCAGGTGATCCAGGTTTCGGTGTCGCTGACTCGGCAGACTCCGGAGTTGCCGAGTGTCGCGTGGTTTTCCGGGATGAGTATACGCTCGGTCGATCGGATGAGCTGAAGCGTTTCCGGGTTGACCTGGCCGATGAATAGAGGGGCTCGGTGCCGCATGATGTGATCGTTGTCCGCTCCTCGGCGAGTGTAGACAAGAAACAATCCACCGCCGATCGTCACCCAGTGCTGCTGTGTATTGTAACTGCCAAGTGGTTTTCCATCGTCGAATCTCCACTCGCGGGTGGGTTGAAAGTTGAGACCATCTTTTCCGTGCGTGACGCAGGCAGATTTGTCGGCGCGCAGCGTCAGAAAAAATTCCCCTTCGAATTCAGCGAGCGACGGTTCGTAAAGACCACGTCCCGCCGGAAGCGTGTGTTCGGTGCCGTGCTCTTTGTAAGTCAGCGATTCGCCATCGAAACTGCATCGAGCGACGATACTTGTGTAATTGTGCTTCTTTGCGTCTCGCCAATACCGGACCGGCAACAGAATGTCACCGTTGGGAAGATCGACTCGTTGAGTGCAGCCGGCGTTGACGGCTACGATCGGTTTTCCTGAATGATCGTTTTCGGGAAGCGTCAGGAATCGCAGCGGTCCCCATTTTTCAGACGCTGGGTCCATAACGGAGTATGAGACTTTCTCTCGAAGACGGTTTTCGTTCTTGCCGTTTTCAAAGTTGAACGTCTTGCCGGTGACCAGCACTTTGCCGGTTCTTGCGTGCCACGTCGGCCAGAGATCTCCGGGTGCCACTTCGTAGCCATCCGCCTGCAGAGTGCGTTTCAAAGAAGGAATGGGGGCTGGTTTACTCCACGTTCTGCCGTCGTCGCTGCTGATCGATTGGTATATGTCGTGAAAGTTGTGCGTCCCGGTCCGCCCGGTTTCGGACATCGTGGTGATCAGAAATGGAGAATTGCCGGGCACGAACGCCGTCCGAGCCTGCCACCAGTCCCAGTCTTTCGAGCCATCAATCGGTGTGCGTGTCTCGAATTTCAGCGCGACCGGTTGCACGTCCCTGGTAGACTGAGCGAAAGCCTGTGCTGAGCAGGCCAGCATCATCAACACCAAAAAATGCATCGAGCGATGGCTAATTAAATAAATCATGCATGACTCTTCCGTTTGGAATCAGGCTGACCGGGCGGCCAGTTCTGGTGTAGTACTCTTTGTGATGATCGATGCCCAGGGCGTGGAACATCGATGCTCCCAGATCGTCGGGGTGAATGTCGGTGTCGTCGGCAGGTCCTTCGCCTTTTTTGTCAGTGGCTCCGATTAGCTGTCCTGGATTCACTCCGCCGCCTGCCATCATGCACCAATTGGCTCGCGGATAATGGTCGCGGCCGACGTTCTGATTGATCTTTGGAGTCCGACCGAACTCGCCCATCGCGACGACGAGTGTTCGATCCAGTAGTCCTTTCTCGCGTAACGCTGTCAGAGCCGCAGTGTATCCCGCATCAACTGGCGGCATGAGACGTTTGTGCCCTGAAAAATTGTCCAGATGAGTGTCCCAGCCCTGGCTGGTCACCGTCACAAATCGGCAGCCCGACTCGATCAAACGTGTACCCAGTAACAGGCTCTGGCTGACTTCATCGGCCGCGAAAAGTTTGTGAATACTTTTCGGTTCGAGGCTCACGTCGAACGCCTTTTGGGTCCGCTTAGAAGTAATCATGCTGTAAGCCTGCTGGCCGAACGTATCGAGTGCTTCAAGTAACTGACTGTTCGTGTCGACTTCCCGCAGTCGCGTATCCAGATCCTTCAGTAACTTTTCACGACGATTTACCTTGTCGACGGTCACGCCCTCGGCCAGTGAAATTCCTCGGACTGAAAACCGTTCGCCAGGTTTGGGAACTGCGTTTGTCTTAAACGGTCCGAATGAATCACCCATGTAGCCGGCCGTCCACTCAGTCTGAGGAATGGCGACGTAAGGCGGCAGGTCGGGATCGCCCGGTAGTTCCTTCATGATGACCGAACCGTACGACGGATACTTCATCGTCGGATTCGGTCGGTTGCCCGCTGCGATGTAAGCCTGCCCTTGAGGATGGTCGCCGGTTGTATGACTGACCCCTCGAATCAGAGTGAACTGGTCAGCCGCCGCAGCAATCTTCGGAAGATGCTCACAGACTGGAAGTCCTGGCTGCTTCGAAGCAATCGGTTTGAATTCGCTGCGAGTTTCTGCCGGAAGATTCTCCTTCATATCCAGCGTGTCGAGATGCGATGGTCCTCCGGCGAGATTCAGAAACAGAACTGCGTCGGCAGTCGTTATTTTTCCAGATTCGCCCTGCGCCATCTGTAACGCATCAGCCAGCGTCAGACCGGTTGCCCCCATAACTCCGACCTGGAGAACGCCACGTCGCGAAATTACTCGTTTCCTGAATTCAGACATCGCAAATTCCTGCCGCTGCTACTGTTTTAATCGATGAGTCACACACGTCACTGAGTTGCTCTGAAAGAAATTCTTCGAGGCCTTTGTGGATAAAAACTCTTTATAAACAACTGCCTGTTATCTCACAGGATGCGTCTCGACTCACCATAGCTCGTATAATGCTTCGTTGTGAACCATGAATGTTTTAAGAGGGATCAGTTCTATTCGTGTGGTTTAGTGGTTCGTCAGAAACTCCTGAGTATTTAACAGTGCCCACATGAGATCACGCAGAGATTCGATCGTGCTTTCACCGGATTTTAAATGATCCCGTCCGCGAACTAATTCGACATCGGTGGGGATTCGACTTACCGATCGCTGGTAAGCTTCCTGAACGAGACCATCGATTACCGAGTCGTCTGGTGAATGGGTCTTTGACGGCTCATTCGGTTTTTCAGAAGCGGGCTTCGCTGGTTTCGTTTCGGGTGCCAACGTCTGCCCGAGCTTATTCGCTGTTTCGACCAGCCAGCCGTCTGATCGCTCCAGCCATTCCAGCATCTCCGTGTCGTTGCGAACGTAGAGCGATTGCAGCAGCGTGGGTTGCCCCTGCCGCTCGCAGTCGCAGTTTGTTGTACGAAGCGGCTTACCGAAAACGAGGAGCGAATAATCAATCCCGCGAGCCTGGATCGACTTTGGATGCTGAGTGATCTTGCGCTGTGACGTGTTGCTCGACCAGGTTTTCAGCCGATCTTCGTTGGCCGTAGCCTGCAGAATTGCATCGATCGTGACTTCTGCTGGCATGCGGCGAATCTGCGCGTGACTGAAGTTTCGAACGTCGTCGCGGTTAGTTTCGTTCGGTTTCCAACTGAGCTGGTACGTCTGGCTACTGGTGATAGTACGGTGCAGCCATTTCATGTTGTAGCCGTTGACGACGAATTGATTGCTCAGCCAGTCCAGCAACGCCTTGTTGCTGGGAGGGTTAGCCATGTTGAAATCGTCGGGCGGTTCGACAATACCGACGCCAAAGTAGTGATGCCAGATCCGGTTCACGAAGGCTCGCGCGAAGTACGGGTTGTTTTTTTCGAGCAGCCAGGCCATCAGCGGTTCGCGAGGATCGTCGTACTCGTTCAGGTCCAGTTCTTCGTTGCCGAGCAACCTGGCGATCTGAGGTTTAGTTCCCGGTTTGTCGATCCAGATTTCGTTCCAGGGAATCGGAAGTCCTTCGGCAGAAACCCGCAAATACATCTGCCGCCTGAGTGCGGCCGTGTCGAGTTTCACCGGAACGCCCAGTTTCGCCTTCAATTGCGTTTGAGCTTCTTTCGCGTCCGGAGCGACTCCTGCCTTCACTCGAGTAAAGAACTGACTGAACTTTTCGAAATCCTGCTTTGACCATTGGTCGAACGGGTGCTTGTGACACTGGGCACATTGCAGACGGACGCCCATGAAGACGTAGCCGAATGAAAGTGCTCGGTCAGTCGGAATCTGGTTGTTGCTGCGGAACCAGTAGTAGTGCATTGGGTTGTCGTTAGCGGTGAAGTCATCCGGTTTCTGCTTTCGCATGAAGCGGCTCTGCTCGGTGACATACTCGCCATAGCTTTGACCTGGTCGTCGGCTCTCTGACAGCACAATGCCCGCTGCGATTTTATCCCAGCCGACATTGTCCAGAATTCGGCGTCTCATCCACTGGTTCCACTGAATTGCCGCCGGCGTATTCATGTCCGTCGTGCCGAGGTATTGCGAGTTGCTGCCTGTCAGGTCACAGAACTTGACCGCCCACCAGTCGGCATACGCCGGGGACTCCAACAGCTCTTCAATTTTCCGTTGTCGTTTGCCCGACGACGGATCGACCAGAAACGCGACCTGCTCGGCTGGCGTCGGAAGCGTGCCGATCATGTCGAGAGATACTCGACGCAGAAAATCTTCGTCAGAAGACAACTCGGAAGGCACGACTCCCAAACGAGCCAGCTTCCTGATGACCAGTCGGTCGATCTCGGTCGGCGCCGCGACTGCGGGGAAGCGGTTACCCGTTCGGTCGCTGATCGGCAGCAACACTTGGGTCGAAAAGATGCCGTTATCGTAAAACGAAATGACGTAGGTGTCGCCGGGAGACTTGCAGGTGATCAGACCGTCCGAAGTGACTTCAGCGATGGCGTCGTCGTTTGACTGGAACCGAGTAAGTGGTGTGACGTCTTCTCGCGTACCGTCTTCCCAGATGGCGACGCAATTGAGCTGCTTCGTTTCACCAGTTTTTGAGAACACAATTTCAGCCGGCGTCACATCAAACCGAACGATTCGTTTCGGACCGTCAGCAAGCCCCTTAGCGCCGGTTTCAATCCAGCGTCGCAGCAGCCGATGCTCCCAGCCTCCCACTTTGAATCGCTCGCCTCCACCGTGATCATCTTCGTGAGTCGGTTTGTAAATGATGAGACTTTCGTCGGGTTTCCTGAAATCAACTCGCGGTTCGTTACCGCCGGTCAAAGCCGTATGGTCGGCATCAAAGTCGTAGCCAAACATCGACAGACTGAAACCACCCTGACCCTGGAACGAGCCGTGGCAGATTCGGCCATTACAGCCAAGCCGCCCGAGCACCGGCAAAACGTGCTTTTGAAAATCGGGACTTTCATCCGAACCTTCCAGCCGGTGACTGATCGCGACATTGATATTTTCTTCAATCAGTGGGGCGACGTTTCCCTGAGCCACCGCAGCGTTTTTTAATTCCGGGCGGGCAGCACTCCGCAGCGGTTCACCCGCCAGAAACTTCTGGAACGCGTTCTTTCGTCGATCAGAGGGCGGACTCAGTCTGATGTCGAGCTCTATCAGCTTGTCGCGAAGCGGTGCGACATCGCTGGCGGTGATCTTAGTTTCAACCAGCAGCAATTCCTTCAACTTTGCACAAGTCGACAAGGAAGTCAGTGCATCAGCGGCAACTGAAGCTCCTCGAAGGCTGAGCACTTCCAGATTCTGCAGTTTGCCGAGGTGTTTCAGACCGGTTTCCGTTACATCGACACCATCCAGATAAAGCGTCTTCAGGTTCGAAAGTTTTGTGAGCGATTGCAGACCTTCGTCCGAGACTTTCGTCCCGGACAGAAACAGAACCTGCAGGTTCACCAGTTGCGAAACGTGGTTAAGTCCTTCGTCCGTCGTCGGCGTCCGGATGAGCGACAACGTGGTGAGCGTTTTCAGCCCTGCGATGTTTGCCAGTCCCGTGTCGGTCACTTTGGTCCGGTCGAGATATAGCCGTTCGAGTTTGACAAGCTCTCGCAGTGCGGGCATGGCATCGTCGGTGAGGCTTGAATCGGAAAGAAACAGTGTATCGAGATTTGACAGGCTGGCGACGTGTTTCAGACCCTCATCGGTGACAGAGGGAGTCACCACAGCGAGATAGTCAAGTTGCTTGAATGCCGGCAGTTGAGCGAGGTGTTCGTCCTTCACAGCGGGCTTACTGAACCGGATAAAGCGGACGGTACCGTCTCGATTTTTCTGAAGGTTCGATGTCCAGCCGCGAAGAGCTTTAATCGCTTCTTCCTGTTCAGGCGGAGTCTCCGCCGAAAGAGTGGTGGCAAGACCGAGGACGGAAACAAATGCTACGATCGTCAGAAGTCGAGGCATAACGGAACTCGCAGGCAGGATCGCGGAGGTGAGAACGCACCAGTGAGAACACACCGAGGACGCCTCACCACGATACGCCCGCCCGCCCGCAGCGCCAACTCGGAATGCTGACCAGGAATCCGCCAATTGGTGGTTCAAGAACACGGATCAGCATTCAACGAAAATTCAAATCGACCTTCAACAGCTGTCCGTAAGAATTGAATGCCATTGTAGATGAACCGTTCAGTGGCAGTCGGATTGGTGGGCAATTAGCGTACGCTGATTCACGGTTCTTCGCGCTTTATCACCTGTCACAAATTGAGCAATCAGTGTTGCACATGAGGAATCTTATGCCTGCCGTTTTGAAGACCCTTCCAGTCATATACATCGTGTGTCTGATGCTGGCAGTTACCGTTGGTACATTGTCCGGGCAGGAAAAGAAGGGTCGATCCAAGCCTGACAGGAAGGCCGTCACTCAGAAGCAGGACGGCAGGAATCGATCGACTGGAAAGTCTGCACTGCCCAAAGATTCCGCGCTGCAGCAATACGGCATCTATGCAAAGACCGCTCCAGTTGCCGGGCCAGCCGAAGCGATCGCTACATCGCTTCCGTTGCCGCTGAACAAGGGCGACCGCATCGCTTTAATCGGAAACACTTTGTTTGATCGTGCTCAGCACTTCGGACATTTCGAAGCATTGCTGCATCGTCACTTTCCGAATCTCGAACTCGTCGTACGAAACCTTGCCTGGTCAGCAGACACGGTTGACCTTCGGCCTCGCCCATCGAACTTTGCAAACCTCGACCAGCACCTGACTCACGAAAAGGTCGACGTGATCATCGCGGCGTTCGGGTTTAACGAATCGTTCGCTGGGGAGGACGGACTTGCAGACTTCGAGAAAGCACTGGCCAGTTTTCTGACCAGCCTTAAAACAAAAGCCTACAACGGTAAGTCCGCTCCACGAGTCTTGCTGATTTCACCCATCGCCAACGAGAACGTAGAAGCTGTTAATGCTGCCGACTTGAATAACGAGCAGATTCAGCTTTACGTCGACGCCATGAAGAACGTAGCCGATCAGCAGAATGTCGGTTTTGTGGACGCCTTCGAACCGCTGCAACAGGCAATGGCGAGTCCGGGAACGGACCTGACCATCAACGGCTGCCACCTCAACGCGAAAGGCTATGCGACATTTGGAGTGAATCTCTTTTCGCAGGCATTCGGAGTCTCTGAAGCTGCTGCTAAGAAATACCTGGGCAACAGCGAATCGCTCCTCGCAGCGATCACTGATCGCAACCGTCAGTTCAATCGCCGTTATCGACCGGTCAACACGTTTTATTACACAGGGGCTCGAAATAAGAGTTACGGCTACCTCGACTTTCTACCGGCGATGCGAAACTTTGACGTCATGGCTTCAAACCGGGACCGCAGAGTCTGGGACGTTGTTCAAGGAAAAGATGTTTCCAAGCCAGTCGATGATTCGAATGTGCCCCCTTTGCCCGAAACAACCGAAAGTCGAGGAGCAAACCGGTGGATCTCCGCTGCGGACGAACTGAAAGAGTTCACAGTCGATTCACGCTTCGAGGTCAACCTGTTTGCCGGGGAAGAAGAGTTTCCAGATATCGCCGCACCGATTCAGATGCGATGGGATTCTCGTGGCCGACTCTGGGTGAGTTGTTCGACAACCTACCCGCATGTTTACCCAGGCAACGAACCGGACGACAAGATCGTCATCCTTGAAGATACGGACAATGACGGCAAAGCTGACAAGTCGACGGTTTTTGCCGACGACCTGCATATTCCGCTATCCTTTGAATTTGGCGACGGCGGCGTTTACGTTTCGGAACAGCCGGACCTGACATTTCTCAAAGACACCAACGGGGACGGCAAAGCCGATTTGCGGCGGCGAGTCCTCACCGGCTTCGGCACGGAAGATTCACATCACTCGCTGCACGATATTACCTGGTCACCGGATGGCGATCTCATTTTTCGCGAATCGATCTTTCATCACTCGCAGGTAGAAACTCCCTACGGTCCGATTCGTCAGCAGAACAGCGGATGGTTCCGCTTCGAGCCTCGGTCGCAGCGTTTGACCAGCTTTGGCACTTACCATAGCACTAATCCATGGGGCGTGACGTTTGATGATTGGGGCAACCATGTCGCCAGTCATCCAATCTTCGCAGCAGCGTTTCATTCGCTCGACCCGCCGTATCCTCAGCAGCATCCAAAGCCCGCCGGACTCCGTGCTTACTCGGGAACCTGCGGTCACGAATTCATTGACTTCGCTTCGTTCCCTGAAGAACTGCAGGGTGGATTTATCAAGGCTCGCTACAAACCAACGAACCGTATCGAAATTCACAAGTGGAACGAAACGGAATTCGGCTATGACGAAGAGTACGTCAGTGACCTGATCTTCTCATCGAACCTGAGCTTCATTCCGGTCGATCTTCGGTATGGACCTCGCGGCGCGATGTACGTCTGCGACTGGTACAACCCCATCAAAGGACACGCGCAATACTCACTTCGTGACGAACGACGCGATCGACATTCTGGTCGCATCTGGAGAATCACTGCGAAAGGCAAGCCGCTTCTTGATCCGCCACAAATCGCTGGTGCTTCAATTGACGAATTGCTCGACATTCAAAAACGGCCTGAATACCGGTATCGATACTGGGCGAAACGCGAACTTCGTGCACAGGACTCGGAAGCGGTGAAACCAGCACTCGATGAATGGGTCTCAAATCTTGACTCGACGGACCCTCGTCATAGACACCATCAGGTCGAAGCTGTCTGGAACTACCGCAATATCGGTAAGAGTAACCTGGGCCTGTTGCGGGAGCTGCTCGTCTGCAATGAGCATCACGCTCGAGCGGCGGCGACTCAACAGCTTCGCTACTGGCATGCGGAAATGCCGGACGCCGTGCATCTCCTGCACCGATCAGCAAACGATGCCAACGGCCTCGTCCGAATGGAAGCCGCCATCGCCGCCAGTTATGTCGGTTCCAAAGCGGCGCTCGACGCGATGCTCGACGTCTTCAAGTATCCGCGCGAAGCCCACACGGCCTATGCGATTACATGCGCACTTGGATCGGCAAACCTGCGTCGCCACTGGGAAGGTGATCCCAGCTACAACGTTTCGAAATTGCTCAAGCGTGCTGGCCGAGGAAATCTTTTTAAAGAACCGAATCCAGATTCTAAGGGGGCGCAGTTTGACACTCTGAAGAATCTCAAAACAGTGCGAATTTCCTGCGTGCCTGAGCGAATGCGATTTACAGTCGAGCAGTTCGTTACGAAACCTGGTCAACCGGTCAAGATTGTCTTTGCCAATCCGGACGCCACTGATCACAACCTTGTTTTTGTCAAACCCGACGCTCTTGCAGATGTTGGCATGGCAGCCAATGCGATGGCACGAGACCCGAAGAATGCAAATTCAGACTTCATCCCGGCAGAAAAGCGAAGTCAGATTTTACAGGCGTCGCCAATGATCGGACCGACACGTAAGTCACTAATTCATGTTATGCGTTTCAAGGCTCCGTCAGAGTCCGGCGTCTACCCGTTCGTCTGCACGTTCCCTGGCCACTGGGTGATCATGAATGGTGTCATGGTCGTGGCTGAAACGACTAAAGCAGCAGAGGAACTCCTGGCTGCGCGAAAACCCACCATTGTCAAGAAATGGACGATGGCAGACTTCCCAGCATTCACCTCTAAGACTGACGACGAGTCCATCGCGCGCGGCATGCAGGCATTCGTCAAAGCTCGCTGCAACCAGTGCCACGCCATCGCCGGACACGGAATTAACATCGGCCCGGACCTCACCGAAACGGGGAAACGACTGAAAGGCATGAAGCTCCTGCAGCAGATTCTGGAGCCGTCGTCTGAGATCAACAAGAAGTACCAGACAACACAATTTCTGATGAACAGCGGCAAGGTTCAATCAGGCGTGGTCGCAAAGGAAACAGATTCGGAATTCCATATCATCAGCAATCTGCTGATTCCAACTGCCATCACAAAGGTTACGAAGAATCAGGTTGACGAGCGATTTCCATCAAAAATTTCGGCGATGCCAGCGGGCATGGCCGACGTACTGACTCGACCGGAAATTATCGACCTTGTTTCGTTCCTCGAGACAGGTTTTAACCTGCCGGAACACCTTAAGCACAAACACATGCACCACAAGAAGTGATCGACAACTTCTGTAGCTGAGTCAGGAAGCTGCCTACCACCCCGCTTAGCCTCAAGTAGATCGTCCAACGGTTCAACATCGAAATCAGCCATGCGCTGACTCCAGAATTACTTGCAACGACGCCTTCCGTTATCAATGTAACGCACTGTAGTCAGCGAGTTTTAAGGCGGTCGCTATAGACCGCCCTGGAGCCAACGAATGTCGATGGAATCAGTCGAGACTGACCGTCACTGTTTTCAGTTCTGTGTAGTTATTGAGGCCGACCGCTCCGAGTTCGCGGCCTATGCCGCTCATTTTGAATCCGCCGAACGGAGCACCTGCGTCGAAGACGTCGTAACAGTTTATCCAGACGGTGCCCGCCTTGACGGCATTTGCGTACTGATGAGCCTTGCCGACGTCGCGAGTCCATACGGCTGCCGCCAGACCATAGAATGTTGAGTTCGAGCGTTCGATAATCTCGTCCAGGTCCTTGAACGAAAGGATGCTCATGACCGGTCCGAATATTTCGTTAGTGGCGATTTCCATGTCGTCGGTTACGTTGTTGAAGATCGTTGGCTCAATGAAGTAGCCCTTGTCACCGATTCGGTTGCCGCCTGTGACGCACGCCGCGCCGCCGGACTTACCCTTCTCGATGTACGACAGGATCTTGTCGAACTGGGCCTGGTCGACCTGCGGCCCCTGCATCGTGGACGTGTCGAACGGGTTGCCGATTTTTCGAGCAGCGGCACGTTCGACGATGCGAGCAACGAATTCTTCTTTGATCGACTCTTCGACGAATACCCGGCTGCCTGCACAGCAGCACTGCCCCTGATTGAAGAACAGGCCGAACTCTGCGCCTGCTACGGCTGCGTCGATGTCAGCGTCGGCGAACACGACGTTCGGGCTCTTCCCGCCAAGTTCAAACGTCAACCGTTTCAGCGTCATCGCGGCATCGGCCATGATTCGCTGTGCAGTCAAGTGCTCGCCAGTAAAAGCGATTTTGTCGACGTCCGGGTGTTTGACGAGCGACGCGCCGGCGGTCGGTCCGTATCCCGGAACAATATTGATCACTCCGGGCGGAAAGCCTGCTTCCATTGCCAATTCGCCCATACGGAGACAAGTCAGTGGAGTCTGCTCGGCCGGCTTCATGACGATCGTGCAACCGGCAGCCAAAGCCGGTCCCCACTTCCATGCTGTCATCAGCATCGGGAAGTTCCACGGAATGATCTGACCGCAGACGCCGAGCGGCTCGCGACGTGTGTAGCAAAGATAGTTGCCGCGAATTGGAATCGTGTCTCCTTGAATTTTGTCGGCCCAACCTGCGTAATACCGCAGGCAATCGATGACCAGTGGCAGGTCGGCAGCGCGGGCATCGGCGATTGGCTTTCCGTTGTCGAGCGTTTCCAGAGCTGATAGTTCGTCGAAGTTTTCTTCTATCAGATCAGCCAGTTGGTGCATCAACTGGCCACGGTCGCGAGCGTCCATCGTTGCCCACGGCCCGGATTCAAACGCTTTCCTTGCAGCCTTCACTGCAAGATCGATGTCGGCTTCATCGCCCTCTGCGACTTCCGCAATCAGTTCCTCGGTAGCGGGATTGATTGTTTGAAACGTCTTGCCGCTGACAGCGTCTCGCCACTCACCGTTGATCAGAATTTTTGTCTGCCGAACTTCAGGGGTAGCGATCGTTACTTGTTCTGTTGCGGTTGCCATGTTTGCTTCCTCGCAATTCAACAGTAAATGGAAAACGGACAATCGATTGATGTCCGGTGTAGTCTGGTCGTGATTATGCGCGTCGAACGCTTCCGGTGGGAGTCATCACGTGCGGAATCTGCCACTTCTGTCTATGTGGAATTTCGAAGCCGGTTCACCGTTTCAACGACATAGTCAGCGGCGTAGTCGATTTCTTCGGGAGTATTAAACCGGCCAATTCCAAACCGAAGACTCGCTCTCGTTAACTGATCACTGCGGCCGATCGCTCGTAAAACGTGACTGGGTTCGGGTTCTGCTGAAGTGCAGGCAGAGCCCGAGCTGACCGCGATTTCTTTGAGACTGTTCATGAGAACGTCTCCGTCGATACCCTCGAAGCTAACGTTTAAGTTACCCGGCAATTTTTCGGTAGGATGACCATTCACCTGCAGACCATCCAGTTCCGAACTAAGTCTGCTCCAGAGTACATCCCGTAAACTGCTGACGTTATCTGACTCCACTTGAAGGACATCGCCGGCAATCTGGCAGGCAGCTCCAAAGCCGACAATAGACGGCACAGGTAACGTGCCGCTGCGCAGGCCATTTTCGTGGCCGCCACCATCAAGAAGTGGCTCTGGCCGGGCACGCCGATTGCCGCGTCGAACGATCAACGCTCCGATTCCCTTGGGACCGTAAACTTTGTGAGCGCTCAGACTGACCAGGTCTGCTCCAAGTTCTTCGAAGTCGATCGGGAGCCGCCCAAGTGCCTGAACCGCGTCACAATGAAGGGGGACGTTTCGGCTTCGGCAGAGTTCTGCGATTTCTACAATCGGATTGATTGTTCCAATTTCGTTGTTCGCCAGCATGATTGACACCAGCGAAGTCTCATCACACAACACGTCAGCGACCTGCTCCGGAGTCACACGTCCGGATTCATCGACCGGCAGAATTGTGACTGCGGCGTCGGTTCGCTGCATCTTTTTAATTGGGTCGAGTGTCGCGCGGTGCTCCGCTTTGTTCGTGATGATGTTTGGTGGCGGTGAACCCGATTTGCGAAGCAGCGGTTGAATGAGCCCCTTAATCGCGAGGTTCGAAGCTTCGGTCGCTCCACTCGTAAAGACAACGTTGCGAGGGTCTGTGTTGATCAGGGCAGCGACCTGCTCGCGTGCCTGATCCACGGCATCCTGCGCTTCCCATCCGAAACGGTGGCTCGTACTGGCTGCGTTGCCGAACGTCTCGGAGAAGTATGGCAACATGGCAGCGACGACACGCGGGTCGCACTGCGTCGTCGCATGATTGTCCAGGTAAATCGGTTTTTGAACCATAATGCAGCGTTCTCAATAGCCGCCTTTCTGACGGATGCACAACGACACGCAACTAAGCCGGTCAGGATTCCGATTCAAGCAGTTCGATCATTCGATTCACCGTGTGACTCGGAAAACGAGGACTGAAGTTCAATAAGCGGCACGAGTTCAGCAACTTCTGCCGCGTTTCACCATGAGTCCGGGACGCTACGACAATGTTTACAGCCAACCGCTCCGTGGCAGACATTGAGATCGCCGAAAGCCGTTCGTAAATCTGCTCGTCGCTAAAGTCTCCGACGGTGCGTGCTATCTGTTGCGTTTCGGGAGTTCCCTTTCGGAAATCGTCCATTGCCTGATTCAGGTTCGCCAGCGACTCGTCCATGTTACGCTGCAATTCATGGATCATCACGATGTACAACCGCACGAAACCTCGCTGTGCGGGCGGACGTTCTATCAGGTCGGACTCGGTCAGTTCCTTGTGCATTCCTCTCGCGACCAGAGCTTCGAGCATCAGGTTTGACTTCGATAATGGATTCCTCAGTTGCAGAGTGAGCTCCATCATTTTTTCGTAGTCGCGGTTGCAGTACGCAAGATAGCGTTCAGATGAGATGACAAGGTCGTGCGGGTCCAGTGGAATTTCATTATGCACGGCGAGGACGAACTCGTCGTGCGTCTGGCGCATTTCTGCAAGTCGATTTTGAGCAGCAAGGATGCCCATCAGCCGGAAATGAGCAGTCGCCGCGAGGGGAGATTCAGAGATCAGTTGCCGCTGTTCGCGTTCCAGTTCATCGTACTGTTCGAGTGCCAGCCGAACTCGATGCAGGATGTTCTCCATGTCCTGCTGGTCGGGGTTCAGTTCGATCGCCCTGGTTGCCGCGACAAATGCTTCCTCGTACCTTGCAAGCGACACAAGCTGGTGACACTTTGCGTAGTAGGGGTATGGATTGGATGAATCTGCAGCGATCGACCGATTGAAGTATTCTTCAGCCAGCGGTCCGTGAGGCTCGATTCGACCTCGCAGATAAAACGCGGCTCCGTCGTCGGGAAACAGCTCAACGAGCTCATCGTATTCCGAAAAAAGCTCATCAACCTTGTTGACTCGAAGAGCCGCCGATTGATAACGACGATGCCAGGGGATCTCTATCGGTCGCCGACCACAGCCTGCTTTCAGGAAGCCATGCAGTCGTTGATAAGCCAACGCCTGAACGGCAAATTGCCCATAGGCAGCAATCAATTCTTCGTCGCGAGGTGTCAGTCGCAAGTGGCGTTCACAGAACGTCAGTTGTTGCTCTGAGCTAAGGTCGTTCGCAACGAATCTGATGACCTGAGCTGGTTCATAAAGGAACGGTTCAACCCGTGTCCGCGTCGCGCTGCCGCTCGCCTTAATGCTTCCTGGGAACTGCTCCAATCTGAAGTCAATGTCGTCAAATTTGTAAAATGTTGCTCCGAGAAAAAGCTGGTGCGTAACCTCAGCGTCAGATGCTACGGCAGAGTAAAGGGCTTCTTCCCAGACGGTGATCGTCGTTGCCGATGGATCCAGCACATACATCGGCGACGAAAAGAATCGCTCGAAAATCCCGGTGCGAAGGTCGAACTTGCCTTTGGACGCGACCGCTTCCGGCTCAAGAATCTGCCATTGATGTAAGCCTTCTGGCAGTGTGATCTCTGTTTTTGAGGTCGCGGCGAGCTCAAACTCTTCGCCACCGTCGATCGTCAATCGAAGCGATTCTCCGCTTCCATTCACGAGATAAACCAGCCTTGTTGAAGCGATGTTGTGGCTTGAAGCGGCAACGCCTGCGACGACAAGAAGCAAAGCAACGATTCCCGCAACTGATCGCTTCCGAGTTGCTTGTCCGTTGGAGCCGTTCTGATCAGCCTGTCCGCCTGCCTGCTCAGGATTTGAGATGAGCTTGCGGGCGTCTTTATCCAGTGCCGCAAAGATTGACAGAAAACAGAAGTCAGGCGTAGCGGCTCGTGTGTTCATCACAGAAGTTCTTGAACGTTTTCGGGAGGTCGACCAATTACAGCTTTGCAACCTCGGACGACAATCGGCCGCTCGATCAAAACCGGATTTTCGGCCATCAGGTCTATTGCTTCGCCACGAGCCAGGTCCTTGTCAGCCAAATCCATCTCCCGGAAGATTGCCTCTTTCTGACGCATCAACTCGAGAGGCTCCAAATCTAATTTTCCAAGGAGTTCATCCAGTTCCCCGCTGGACGGAGGATTTTTCAGATACTCGACAACGATTGGCTCAGTGCCTGCAGCCCGGATTAACTCCAAAGTCCGGCGACTCTTCGAGCAACGAGGATTATGGTAAATCGTGATCGATGAATCACTCACGATGGCTCTTTTCCGTCGGGCGGGTCGGTGGTTTTTTCCAATGGCGGTTTTGATTTGAGCGGGATGTTGTCGCTGTAAGGATCGTAGTCCGGATTACCATTATTGGCCTTCACTGTTTTTTCGTCGATCGTGTCTTGATTGGCCAGATCGTCGCCCGATGCATCCTCGACGCAGGCTCGAGCGACCGGCTTCCCGATCAGCTCGGCAAGGTCGTCATGACCAAGTGACTCACGTTCGAGTAACGCTTCAGAAACGCTGTCCAGTTCGACACGATGGTCCATCAGTATCTTCGTCGCCTGCTTTTGAGCTGCGTGCAGAAATTTCTTAATCTCCTCGTCGATAAGATGAGCCGTTTCTTCGCTGAACTCGCGGCTTTCGTGAAGCTCCTTACCCAGGAACGGGTGATCCTCGCCCTGTCGGTAAGCAACGGGACCGATTTCGTCGCTCATACCCCAATGCGCGACCATGCTGCGGGCGATCTGCGTTGCTCGTTTAATGTCGTCTTCGGCTCCGGCTGAATATTCGTCGAATTCGAGTTTTTCGGCGGCACGCCCGGCCAGCATCATGGCAAGCTGCTGATGCAGACGCTGTTCGCCGATGTGGAACCGTTCTTCGTCCGGCTGAAACTGAGTCACCCCCAAAGCACGACCGCGAGGAATGATCGAAACCTTGTGAACCTCGTCCGCTTCCGGCTGATACCAACCGAGTAACGCGTGACCGGCTTCGTGGTACGCCGTCATGCGACGTTCTTTCTGGTTGAGAACTTCTTCCCGTTTTGGCCCCATGATGACGCGGTCACGAGCACCGTCGAAGTCTTCCATTACTACATAGTCGCGATCAAGCCGGACGGCGAACAGGGCCGCCTCGTTGACCAGGTTCTTCAGTTCTGCACCGGTAAATCCGGTTGACGCCGCTGCAACCTGCAACAGATCGACGTCGTCACCCAGTGGGACGTTCTTCGAATGAACCTTCAGAATTGCAGTTCGACCTTCCTTCGTAGGACGATCGATCGTTACGTGCCTGTCGAACCGGCCCGGCCGCAATAGTGCCGGATCAAGGACATCCGGGCGGTTGGTTGCGGCGACGACAATCACGGAACTCGTTTGCTCGAAACCGTCCATTTCACTGAGGATCTGGTTGAGCGTCTGTTCGCGTTCGTCGTGGCCACCGCCGAGTCCAGCTCCACGATGACGGCCGACGGCGTCAATTTCATCGACAAAGATAATGCATGGAGCGTTGTCTTTAGCCGTTTGGAAGAGGTCGCGGACCCGGCTGGCTCCAACCCCAACGAACATCTGAATGAATTCAGAGCCGTTGATCGAGTAAAACGGTACGCCCGCTTCGCCCGCCGTCGCCCGCGCCAGCAACGTTTTTCCAGTTCCCGGCGAACCAATAAGCAACACGCCTTTCGGAATCTGTGCGCCAAGCCGCTGAAACTTCGCGGGAGTTTTAAGAAACTCGACAACTTCCATCAGCTCGGACTTGGCCTGATCCATCGCTGCGACGTCGTCGAAAGAGTTACGTTGCTCACTGGGCTGGAACTTCTTGGCAGGACTTTTCGTGAAGCCGCCCAGAAATCCCGAACCCATCGGATCATTCGCGCGGCGCATCATGATGAACAGGAAGATGATCATCGCGATCGGCAGCAGCATCCAGATCAGAAGCTGACCTCCGGCATCAATCGGCTTGCCAACCTGCTTGACCTTGTTTTCTTTTATTAACGTGTGAAGCTCTTCGTTCTCACGTTCCCAAACTGGAATGTAAGTCTGAAAGGTGTCGCGCAGTTTGGAGTCGGGCTTGTTGGTATCTTTCGGGATGACCCGCCAGCGGCCTTCGATCTGAGCACCAGTCCCGGTCACTTCGGCGACGTTGTTTTCGCTAAGCTGCTCGTAGAAGAAGCTGTAGTCGACTTCCGAGCCAGACGTGAACGACTTGGCGAATTCCCACAGCAGCAGAATCACGATGCCCGCGATACACATCATCAGAAAGCCCGGCGGGATTGGACGCGGAGCACCCTCACGCTGCTTTTTCCGTTGCTCTTCAGGCGAGTTAGATTCCGGTTTCTTCTCCGGAGACGGAGACTTCATGTTCACTCCTGCACTCGGCTGGCGAGCTGCGATAATCAGCGGTCATTCTGACCTTGATCGTATTTCTGAAGCGGCGGCCCTATCCGAAATAGACGGCCACCATCGAAGTACCGTGCAAACATCCGCCGGCGCGGAGAACCACGATTCGAGAAATTGATGCGGAAGGGTACTAAACCGCCTTGTTTGACTCAATCAGCCGGACGATATGCTTCCCGGACGCGAGCTGTTTCAGGCAGTGGAGCAAAGCAGGCGGTCAATCGGAGTCTCCGCTGCCATTCCGACCTTGCGGCTTCGGCAGCGTTCGATACCTGGCCCGTAATAGTGGCAATACGGCTCCAGCGGGATACTTAATAACGGCGATTTGTGTTTCGTCAGGGGTACGAAGTCCATCCAAAACTTCTCTGATGCACGACATCCAGCATCGCAGGCATTGACATCCTGCATGATGGCGTACTCAAGCCAAGGTGGCGGAAGGTTGGCATTCTCCGCCTTCGGATGGCAGACCCCGGCAACGATGTTGCCTGTCGCATTCATCATCTAAATAGCCCCCCGCCATCGTCCCGGCCAGGATTTTCAGCCGCCGGCCGATGCATAAAACTGCCGGACAGCTTCGGCACCCGCGGTTAGATCGTCCCATGTGACCTGTCCAAAGATAAACTCACCGAGGGAGTGAAGAATTGCCCCTGAATTTTCGGTTGTTGACTCTGACAGTTGAGCGACCATAATTGCAGAATACTTGAGCCGAATGACGATGAAGAGTGTTGTTCGGTATATTCCTTGCCCGCCGTGAATTGTGGACACTCGCCGATAGTTCACAAGACACAGGACGAGGAGTCATCAGTCCTGAAACCAAACCAGGACGCCATGTAATCTCTTTTGAGATTCGAGAAAGGGGGCGATCGGCTTCGACTGGGTCACCGTAAGTAAGGGTGGCGTGCCGTGGTTGATCAGTTGGCCACGTAAAAAGCTGATCAAACAACAATTGCCACTAACAGGCAGTACTCGATGGTTGCATAGCAACCGTCCCGGCTTAGGAATCCCCGTCTGAGGAGTCTGAAGGCCGGTCACAAATTCGGACTGGCGTCAGGTCAATGTTCACTACGCCTGACGTGAGACAAGTTGCGAACTGGCTGCGTAAGGCCTTGTCTGGAGAGCCGAGCAAAGCGAGACCCAATCAACAGACTACGCACGTAGAGGCTTTTACCGAGGGGCAACAGGACGCGGGTTCGATTCCCGCCGCCTCCACTGGGGCCAATTTGCGAGAGATCGCAAGTTGGCCTTTTTCA
>CALGTK010000172.1 GCA_937904325.1 uncultured Planctomyces sp. | reverse complement strand
AAATCATCAAAGAAGAGCATTCCGTTTGGCCGTACACCCGCAAGTAGCCCGGCTCCGGGCCCACGAAATTGATGAATAATTGATGCTGCACGATAGTCCATCCCACCGTTGCCGGCGCCAATTAAGAAGCCGGCGGCGCTATTGGGTGTTACAGTACCATCTTCGTTTGTCAGGCCTAGTTGCACCTCCATGCGAAATGGCTCATGGCGATCAATCAGTGGATGTGTTAGGACATGCGCCGTGCGCAGCGAAAGTTTTGCTTGATCGGCAATACATTCAAGGCGATCGTTGCGAACCTCCCAATCTTGGAGACGATTGGCCCAGAAGTCGCTTCCAATCCAGCGGCCCTCCGAGATCCGATTCCAATGATATTCGACATCGGCAGCCTGAAGCGTGCCTGCACTGTGAGACAGGCAGATGCATCCCAGTACCAATGCCGCGCTGGCTAACCGCACTCGAGCAATCAATTGAAAAGACTCCTGCGACTTAATCGCTGCATTTGTCCAGAATGACATCAATTTGAATCGAAGTTGGTTGATGATCTTTAGAATTGTCAATCCGAGGTAATCTCGCCAGCACTGTCAGCACTGTCAGCACTGTTAGCACTGTTAGCACCTGTCTTAATCATGCCCATCAATTGTTCTCGAAGTGCCTCGGTAAGAGTCAGAGTCAAGGTAACAGAAGCTTCTTGTTTTGCGACTACGATTACATTCAACAATTGTTGTGCAAACTTTAGTGCTTCAACTTCCTCAGCGGGCAGATTTGGATTGTTTGCCATTTGGGCAACCTGACCACCGAGGATGACCTTTCCTAATCCAAGTGCACCGGTCAGTGACTGATTCACCTGCAGCAGTGCAGCATCGTCAGCTGCTTCCATTTCGATCTGTACCATTTCGTCTTGATCGAGATTAACCTTTACCGTCGACGCAGTGATTTTGGACATTCCGGCAAATGGGTTCAATCCTCCCGCATCAGCTGGCGGTGCTTCAGGCTCTGGTGGTAATAGTGCACGAATAACAATGTCACTGCTCAAATCGATAGCACCAAAGGACTTTGCAAAGTCTGATTGTCCACCGCCACCCGCAAGAGCTGATTTAAGCGACTCTACCGGCCCGGCAAGGACAGACTTGGAAGATGGCAGATGCAGTGCAAATTCATCGTTGTCTCCAAGGAGATAGCACTTTTTACCGTTCACGTCGATCGTCTTTTCCGGCGGCAATGTGGACGTAATAAATTGCAAAGCGACGATATCCTGATCTGCTACACCGTAGATGATCATGTCCGTTGGAATCAATGCTGATGGATCTAATGCAGGTCCACCCCCCAGTTCAGGCGCGCCGAACCCAGGCTGGTAATAGACAGGTTGAACATTCAAATCATTCGCAGATCGGATGTTGCTGCCGAATGGTCCAGCGCCAGTACCTGGTACAAGGCCAGCGGGCGCATCCAACTCGGCGAATCCGTACAAGCGTTGAACACTGCTGACATCGAATCCGAGCTGGGCTTTTAGTGCATCGATGGGATTCGGCTCACCTTCGGGAATCACGTTTTCAAGAATGGTGTTAAACAAATCACTACTGATGATTTTTGACGGATTAACAACGATGGCGATGTTATAGTTGTCAGCAATTAATCCAAGCACGTCATCGCTGGCAGTTGCTCCGGTATCGTCTGACGAAGCCGTTGACATGTCCGCAGCTTCAATCTCTTCAACGGTTGTGGCATCTGCCGAGTCAACTGCAGCGACTTCTGCTAAGCCGCCACCGTCGTCCTCGGTGTTTATGCTGGTTTCAGGCTGTGAATTTCCAGCTGAATCGTCATCCCCGCCGCAGCCGATCAACAATGCAATGGCAGGTAATAGAGCGAAAATAACTCGTGGAAATCGTGATTTGAATAACATTTTCTCTTCCTTTAAGTAATCAGTATGCGTTATTTAGCAAGTTGTCTTGCAGCGGTTTGATTTATGCGTCAAATTCAAATCCTGCTCGTTGTTCACGAGCGACCATTGCGCTTGCCTGCTCGTCGCCGACAAAATCTTCTTTCTGTGGATCCCAAGTCAGTTTGCGTCCGGTAAGCATAGCGATGTTCGCTAGGTGGCAACAACTAACGCTGCGGTGATGGGTGAAGACATCTGAGACCGGTTGTTTGCGCGACTTTATTGAGGCAAAGAAATTTACCATGTGAGGCTGAGGGTTGCCGCCATAGAGTTCACGAACGGACTCGTTCAGTTTTTCCTGCTCTGATTTGCTCGACATGATTTCTTCGACAGGTTTACCAGTAAGGTTACCGCGGTTGACTCGGATTCGACCTTTATCACCCGCTAGAATCAACTCATTTGGCCCGCTCGTTAAACGGATGGATGTTTTATCCGCGAATGTCATCGTGCAGTCAAAGTCGCGAGCGACATTATAACAGTCTGGTTGCGTATTAAATGTGCCTTTACCTTCAATGGTTGTTGGCCCAGTTTCGCCATGTCCAAGTGCCCACATGGCGATATCCGTATGATGGACACCCCAATCGGTTACCTGGCCACCTGAATACTCAAACCACCAGCGGAATTGATAGTGTGTGCGTTCCTTGATATACGGCGTATTGGGTGCTTGTCCAAGCCACATGTTCCAATCGAAATGTGCTGGCGGATCGCTACTTTTAAATGGACCACCGGATTGTGCCGTTCCCACAGATGAAATTGCATGCAAGTTGTCACCAAGACGGCCACTACGGGCGATGGCTACTGCCTGTATGAACTTACTGCCGTATTCGCTGCGTTGTTGCGTACCAACCTGAAACACACGACCGGTTTCTTTAACCACTTTGCAAATCTGCTTACCTTCATCGATAGTCAGCGTAAGTGGCTTTTCACAGTAGACGTCTTTTCCTGCCTTCATTGCATCAATGGCGATTTTCGAGTGCCAGTGATCTGGTGTGCCGATCGTCACCGCATCTACGTCTTTACGCTCGAGGACTTTGCGGTAGTCCTGATAGGTGTCGCAGCTACCGTATTTGGAAGCAAACCCCATAGCTCGTTGTTCATCGACATCACAACAAGCGACCATGTTTCCAAGGCGTCCGGCTTGATGACCAATACCTGAGCCTCGCCCACCATTTCCAATCGCCGCGACGTTGATTTTGTCATTGGCAGATTTGTTTTCCTGGGCGAACGCATCTTTCGGTGTGAAAAAGTACGGTGCGGCACTTGCTGCAACGACACCCGACGCAATGAACTGTCGGCGGTTTGATTGCTTGAATGACATTCGTTGTTCCTCAATTGTTTCCGTGAGGGCTCAATGAGCAAAATAGCATAAGTCACTATTGATAAATGAAAAGCTTTTTCATTCTATCACGCAAAGCCCATGTTAGCAGTTACCGCCTGTGAATAACTGGATGTTGGTCTTCTGGCTGGACTAGTTGTTATTAAGGTCGAAAGTCCATGTTCGCAAAATCCCACGGCTAACGAGCGATACCAGAAGAAAGATAGCTACCCCTAATGCCGCAGATAAGAAGATACAGGCAAACAACATATCCGTTTTCAAAAGTGAGCCTGTTGACTGCACGTAATAGCCAAGTCCTTTGAGCTTGTCGGTTGCTCCGGCAAAAAACTCCCCAACAATGGCTCCAACAACGGCCAATCCACTTGAGATTCTTGCACCGGTAACGATATGTGGAACAGCACTTGGCAGCCGCAATTTAAACAGGAGTTGCCATCGCGAAGCATTGTAGAGCTTAAACAACTCTACATGTCCAGGATCCAGAGATGTCATCCCTGTGGTGGCATTTGTGATAATGGGAAACAAGCTGATGATTACGACCACCGTCGTTACTGACTGAAATCCGAACCCAAACCAAAGGACGATTAGCGGAGCAACAGCCACGATCGGCATGGTCTGCAAAAATATCGCGTATGGGTAACAGCTCATACGAATAAGCGTGGACTGAGAGAACAAAATGGCAATGGTTACGCCAGCTACCACGCTGATGAAAAATCCCAAGCCAGCAGCAGCGGCGGTGGCCCCGGCAGCACTCATCAGTGTCCGGAATTCAGTCACAAAAACATCAAACACAGCAGACGGCGATGGAAGTATATATGCCTTCACGTCAAAGACCCGCACGGCGAGTGCCCAAATTATTACAAGCACGGCGAACAACACGGCTGGCCATAGTATGCGACTGATCTTGGCACTCATGCCATCACCTCATCGGCTTGATGCCGGCAAAGTTGACTGGAGACGTGTGAAACCAGTGCTGTAAATTCCTGCTGAGTACGTATGGCCGCAATTCGCGGATGCTGTAGAGGGATCGGAATGGTCTCCACAATTCGTCCAGGACTCGACTGCATGATCGCCACGTGCTGACCGAGGAATACCGCTTCGCCGACATTATGGGTCACAAAAACGGTCGTGCATTTCTGCTCGGCCCAGATCTCAAGTAAATCTTCATTGAGCTGCTGCCGTCTAAGTTCGTCAAGGGCGGCGAACGGCTCATCAAGAAGCAAAACTTGAGGATTGGTGACCAGTGCACGTGCAATAGACACTCGCATGCGCATGCCACCAGACAATTCTCTGGGATACTTTTCCCAATGTGCTGAATCAAGCGCAACCAATTTCAGCACGTTTTCGATCTGACCATCGCTGGTGGAGTTGTTACGAAGTGTCAGTGGTAATTCAACGTTTTGCCATACGGTACGCCAAGGCAGTAACGTCGGGTCCTGAAACACAAACGACCGATTCGTTGTAGCGCCCTCCCCGAACTGTATTTTGCCGTTCGAAGGGCTGGTCAATCCGGCGATAAGCCGTAGGATCGTAGACTTGCCACAGCCGGATGGCCCAAGCAGTGTTAGAAAACCGCCAGATGGTATGTCCATTGACACCTGGCTCAGCACTTCTGGTCCATTTTCAAATTGCTTTGACACTGAGTTCAGTAAAATTGCGGTCATAAGATCACAGGTTCGCAGTGAAAAAAAACTCAATCACGTGTTCGTCTGACGTGAGGCTTATAATAAGGCTAACGTTAGTATGTGTTAACAAAAACGAGCTCCCTAACGACTGTATAGTAGTTAAAAACAAATAGTGGTGTGAAGCGGCAGATATTCAAATGAGCAGCTCGATGCATAAACCGACAGTGATTCAAGGTGTTGCTCCTTCCTCACAACAATCCCCAACATCCATTGGAATCGTCATTATTGACCATGGGTCTCGAAGGGAAGAAAGCAACGCACTGTTTTCTGAAATGGTTAAGCGGTTTCGATTGCAGTCGGAATTCACCATCGTGGAAGAAGCACATATGGAGATTGTGATGCCGGACCTACAAACGGCGATGCAGTCGTGCGTCGAACAAGGTGCCACGACAGTGATCATCCACCCGTATTTCTTAGCACCAGGCCGGCATGCCAGCGAGGATGTTCCGAAGATGGCCCGGGAAGCAGCAGCTCAGTTTCCGACATTGAATTGCATCGTCACTGCGCCGATTGCAGATCACTCCTTGATGCTGAGTGTAATGCACGACCGAGTTGCAGAAGCAATCAGCGATTCGTCCAATGAAGCGGAGTAATCCAGCGGTGGTTACTTAGGCACAATCAGGCAGGTCATTCGGCGACCATTTTGTTGAGGTGTCTGTTCGACTTTGCCAAACTCGACGAGATCTTCGATCACGCCTTCCATTACACGACGGCCTTCTTCGATATGGGCCATTTCGCGACCACGGAAAATCACAGAGATTTGTACCTTGTCGCGGTGCTTCAAGAATTTTTGAGCCTGCTTAACCTTGAACTGAATATCGTGATCGCCAGTTTTTGGCCGCAGTCGGACTTCTTTGGTTTTGGTTGAGTGAGAAGAGCCTTGATTAGCTTTCTTTTTCTTTTCGTACTTGTATTTGCCGTAGTCCATGATTCGGCAAACGGGAGGCCGTTCGGTTGGAGCCACCTCAACAAGATCAAAGCCGGATTCAATTGCACGCTCGAGTGCGTCAGCTGTTTCAATGATTCCTAGTTGTGTTCCGTCTTCGTCGATCACGCGTATAGGAGTTACACGAATTTGATCGTTGACCCTTGTCTGGTTGCGTTCGATGGCTCAGGCCCCTTTGTATAAAACTAAATAAAAAGCAGTTGGAAACCGTCCTGATTAAAACATGTAAACGGAATTCCCATAACGTGAGTATCGCAATCTAGTCAGTGGAGCGTCAACTACTGTTTAGGTTATTTTTGGTGGTTAAAGTGCCATAACATGTCACAGTTAACCTTCTCCGCCATCGTCATCGCCATCACCCATTTCAGAAGCACCCGGGAAAACAACAGGGCCAGGACGGGCTTCGCCCACCAAAAGCGGACCTGCGATGTCAGCAGCAAGTTCTCGACCATGATCTTCAGGTTGGGGGTATTCATGCGATCTGTAGTCGATATTATTCTCTTCCTTAAACATGTGCAGCGTCTGAGTTGGGAATGCAAACTGTACACCGACTGCTGCAGCAAGTCTCATGATATCCAGCAACAGCCGATGTCGTTCCCGCAGTTCAATGGACCAGTCCGGGCAATCAAAGAACGCATAGAGCAACACATCCAGACTGCTTGACGAGAAATCGTTCAAGTAAACCTGATAATAATCTTTGCGTGTATACGGATGTCGTCGCAGCAGTTCCCTTGCGCCTTCGCAAAACGCATCAATTTGGTCTGGTGTGGAGTCGTATTGCAAGCCAATGTTCATGCGAACCCGACGAAACTGTCTGCTACCCATATTGTCGACCACAGCGGTTGTTAGCCTACTATTTGGCAGCGTCAGTACAGAGTTATAAAACGTTCGCACACGCGTACTTCGCATCCCTACGGATTCCACGGTTCCTTCAACACCGTCGGTGACGATCCAGTCGCCGATTTCAAAAGGTCGGTCAGCCAACACGGTGACGGAGCCAAATACGTTACTGAGCATGTCTTGAGATGCAAAAGCAAGTGCTGCGGTACCTATTCCGAGACCGCCAACTAGTGCAGTCACATCGAGGCTGAAGATATCCGCGAAGAGAATCATTCCAACGCAGACAGCAAAAATCTTAAGTCCCTTGCGGAACAAAGGAATCAGCAGATCATCGAATTTTGTGTCCGTGCCCAGAGCCTTGCGTTGCATGAAACGGGTGACAATATCAACGAACCGAAACGAGGTCCACACGGCAGCGACCACAGTGTAAAACTTGAGGCCAACCAGTAATATCACCAAGATTGCATTGGGCAGACCGATCAGTGATGTGCCCCAATACCAAACACCGCCCTGAGTGAGCAGCCCGATGGGTTTCCATAGCCGCTTACGTTCCTGTTGCTCAGCTTGAGACAACTCTTCAAGTGGACGTTGTTTAAGGACTACGCGACATGTCCACCTTAAAGCCGCCTTTA
>CALGTK010000171.1 GCA_937904325.1 uncultured Planctomyces sp. | reverse complement strand
ACTGCGACCAGAGATCCTGAAGAATGGCCAGGAAGCTGTGATCGGAAAATTCGGCCAGGACGCAGAATTCGACCTCGTCTTCCACGGCGGATCAGGAACGCCAAGCGACCAGCTTCAGGAAACGCTCGACTACGGCGTCATCAAAATGAACATCGACACGGACACTCAGTACGCGTTCACGCGACCGGTCGTCGACCACATCATGAAGAACTACGACGGCGTCCTGAAAATCGACGGTGAGATCGGAGTGAAGAAAGCGTACGACCCACGCTCTTACATAAAGCTCGGTGAAAACGGCGTCGCTACTCGAATGGGCGAAGCCTGCGACGATCTGAAGTCATCAGGCCAGACGATCTTCGGTAAAGTCTGAGCATCTGCTTTTAACCCGCTGAATTCTGAAACGACCACGAACCCCGCCGGAACAATCCAGCGGGGCTCGTTTCGTTTTATGCCTTGCGGGTTCTCATCAACCCGATGTTCCAATGTCTGGCTTAAAAAAGCGATGGATCAGCACGAATCCCCGCTGATTAAATGCAGACGAACAGGCAGCATCCGTGCTTATCGGTTCCACTCTGTGCCTGCCTTGGTCATGCCTCATCAACGGCTGACTGCTGGTCGGGATTGCCAGCGAAAACGCGGCTGAACACTAGATGGCTTGGGATGTAAACGAGCAGTGGGTAGGCCAGCAGAACGATCCCCAACCAGGCAACAGGATGCACGACCGTCTGAGTCGTCTCACCCCAGCCGAACACATTGTTGACGTTGCCTGCCAGAGTGTCCGGGCCTGGCAGCACCATAAAAGCCGTTAGCAGCACAGTCCAGCAGATTCCGATCTGCGCTTTCCAGGCATTTCGGTCATAGCCCATCCGAGAAACCAGCCACAGCAACAGGAATGGCAACCAGCCATGAAACAATGACAGACCTCTGACAAACAGCAAAATTTCCGGATCAAACATGTACGTTGCCAACCCGACCAGCGGCCGCTGGAACGCCATGTTGAAGAAAAAGTCGATGCACCAAACGAACTGCAGAAAGACAATCGCTACGGCCTGCGTGCTGATCAGGAATTTCGAGTCTTTCCACATCCCGATGAATGTCACGATTAACGCCACATCGCAGAACCAGAGAAAGTTGTACAGCCCGTACTCGTGATAGTAGTACGGAATCAGAATGGCCATGAACGCTGAATAAGCAACCTTCACGCTCAGCGGAATTTTGCGCACCGCTTGGCCGTCAACAGCCGGTCCCGTCAGCACTACCTCACGCATCGCAAAACCTCTCAACACTGGTCGGTTCCGTCTCGGAATCCTTCAGACGTAAGCAGAAGGGCGACAGTCAGTCTGCGGCGCAACACTGAATTCTTCGCGATTCGCAAATCAACAGACAATCATCGCTTTCCTGCCAATCCCGCTCGAAGCGGCTGCCCGCGAGTAGTGAATGCCGAACTGAGCAAATCCTTCGCCTCTTGAGGCAAATTCCTGTTCCAGATTATCCTCGGAGGAAGTTAATGACCGACAGTCATCAGAAAAACGAATTAAGACTCGACAGTGACGCGATGGCAACGCTGGAGCCGGTTGATCGTGTATCCGATCCTGGCCTTCTTGACGAACTCGCTAAGAAGTTGAACGTGGCTCCCATTCGGAGTGAAACCGTTGATTTCGGCCGACTGCAACAACTCGAAGCCCGGCTAACCGATCGTGAACAGCTTGTCTCAATTCTGACTGACCGACTTGAGCAGGCCGCAGACGAACTCGATCGAATCAAACGTTCCGGTGGCGTACATGCTGGTTCGGCTGCGGACGATGCCGATGCAGCAGCCCTGCTTGCCGGGCATAGCGAGGTCACAGAGAAACTGGACCGATTCGTCGATGCCTGGGAAGAACGTTACGAAGGCCCAGCCCTTCGGCGCATGGAAACCGACATCGAAGATCTGCGTGAACGGATCGAACAGGCGGTCCTGCAAGGCAACTTCCCTGCCAGTGAATCACCAGTCTCGGGTGTTCCCAGCCTGGGCGAGAGTACATCGCAAATCACTGACCACGACATAGAAATTCTTAAGTCAACTTTAAATTCGGAGTCGGAACTGCCCGAAGACAATATCGGCACCAGACGCCCACTCGACGTTCCGATCCGCCTGGTCCTGTTTTCGAGCGACGACTTCCCAGACGATCTTGAGATTTCGCTCCCTGAACCGATTGACGAAGACGATGCGTCCGAACCGTTACTTCGAAAAGCAGTCACAGATCGCGACACCTACATTCGCTGGCTCTGCCAGCAAATGCGACACGTGACTGGTCGACTGGAAAACTGGCTTAAAGAACTTCAGACGGCGACTGACGATTCCACTCTGTACAAACGTGTCGACGAAATCGAGCAACTGATTCACGAACAACTTCGGATAGCAGAAATCGACGTTTCGATCGAAAGGGCCCAACTATCGCGAGACCAGGCGAAACTACAGGATCAAACAGACAAATTGACTCGCGAGCGTGAGCAACTTGCGAAGAATTTTAATTCATCCGATTCAAATGACGACACACCGATGCTGCGTCGCTGGAAGAAGTTCATTAAGAATCAGGATATGTAGACGGTCGCGGCGATGCGAATTCTCTTCATACCTCAGCAGCAGCTTCAAGCATTTTCTCGCAGTGAGTCTTGAACGGAATGTAGTTGGTTGATTCGAGAGCCTGGGGCTCGTACTCGCTGAAGACATCTTTGGCGACAGTATGTAAATCAAAGTCACTCCAGTTACATGCCAGCTTTTCCAACTGCTGCAGACCGTTCGGTGACTGCCGGAACGAATCCGGCATTAAACCTGCCAGCGCGACGGCAGCGGCGGCGGACTGCCCGAGTTTCTCGTCAGCCAGAACCGAGAGGCCTCGATGATGGTAGAAAACACAGCAGACCAGATCGTCTGGAAATCCCCAATCAAACATGACATTGGCTGCGGCACCGGCATGGTCCCAACCGAAAGTGCTCGCCTCAAAATCTACCAGTGACTTCGGATCTGAATCCGTCTGAGTCAGGAAATTGACGTAGTCGTTGTCGAGTTCGTTCGTGAGCACTGGAATCAGAAAATCCTGAAGCAGGCCAGCGGCGAAAGCGAGTTCCTCGTCAGTCTTGAGAATCCTCGCCAGTCGCTTAGCAAAGAGAGCCCTTTCCAGATTGGCGTTCCAGAAGCTTGCCAGGTTGATCAGCTTCAGTTTTTTTGCTGGCAACGCGTTCTGCAGTGCCGCCGTGCTCAAATGAAGTTTCGTCCGTTTAATACCCAGTACTGCGATCGCATGATGTGGTGAGACGATCCGATGCTTCAGCCCGTTGGTACTTGCATTGGCGTTTCGCAGCAATTGGCAGGTAAGGCCAGTATCAGACTCGATGATCGCTGACAGCTCCTCGATGTCGCAGTCAGGATCATCAGCCTTCTGAGAGAACTCCATGACAGCTGCCGGTAAAACCGGAAGCTGCACTTTAGGAATCCCATCTTTGCTGCATTCATCTCCCAGGACGGAAGCACGAATACCGGACCAGTCGATCATAACCACTCCACGTTCAATCAGAAGTCGACAAACAAGTGGGATTCTTACTGAAATAGCCAGCATGAAAACTGCTGCTCTCGAACTGAACGCAGTCGCTGGTTCTACAACTATATGTCAGTAACAACCCACAGCTGACACTGTGCGGCCCACGCTGTACCTTTCAGAGATATTCCCGCTGCAATGCACCATCTCCCTCCGTCACACTGCGACAACGCATGCACGACGAACAATCGAATGACCTGATTCGGTTTGTCACAGAGCCGTCGCCCTGCCCTTATCTGGCGACAGAATCCGCTCAATTGGAGTATCGCGTACCGGCAAGACTCGATACCGAATCACTCGAACGATTGCTTGAACGAGGCTGGCGGCGTTTTGGAAACTACGTCTTCCGACCAAAGTGCCAGGCGTGCCGGAAATGCCGGCCACTACGCATCGTTCTGGACGAATTCAGCCCGTCGAAGAGTCAGCGAAAAGCTCTCCGACGCAACGACCAAATTGAGATCTTCGTGACGCAGCCGTGTGTCACTGACGAACATGTCGCCCTGTTCAACCTCTACCATCGAAACATGGCTGAACTACGTGACTGGCCGGAAAACGTAACTTCGTTTCAAGACTACTATGAATCATTCATCGGCCGACCGTTCGATTTCGCCCGTGAATTTCAGTACCGCAAAGACGGTCGACTGATCGGTATCGGAATCGTCGACGTCCTGAAAGAAGGCCTGTCGAGCGTCTACTTCTATCACGATCCTGCCTGGAGAAAGCTGAGCCCTGGAACATTTTCCATTCTCACTGAAATCGAATGGGCAAAGAGTAACTCGCTGAAATACTCGTACCTCGGTTACTGGATTCACGAAAACCAATCGATGGATTACAAGGCTCGGTTCACTCCTCATCAACTGCTGGAAGCGTGCGTCGATTTCGATGAAGAACCAGTCTGGGTTCTTGCGACCAATTGACCTCGCACCTGCTTCCGCTTCTCAAAGAAACAGCAATGCCAAGGGACAAACGCACCACGCTCTACTTGATTCGCCACGGAGCAACGGCTTCGAACGAGCAGACCCCACCGATCCTGCAGGGCTCCGGAGTGGATTCACCATTGAGCGAACTCGGGCAGCAACAAGCCAAGGCAACGGGCAGACTTCTCGCCAGTCTGCGACTAGATGGCGTATGCAGCAGTCCAATGGCTCGCGCGGTTTCGACGGCCAAAGCAATCGCAGCCTCTCACGACCTGACTGTTAGCACCGTCGAAGATCTTCACGAAATCGACGTCGGGCAGTGGGAAGGCCTGGACTGGGGCACAATCTCAGAGCAAACACCTGAAGCCTATCGTCAATTCATGGAAGATTCGGCCACGCACGGATACCTGGGTGGCGAGTCATATCAGGATGTGCTCGACCGAGTCTTGCCGCCGATCAAACGCTTGATCAGTAAATTTGAAGGCCGCACGATCGCCGTCGTTGCTCACAAAGCCGTGAATCGTTCACTACTGGCGAGCATACTGGGCCTCGAGATGTGCCGAGCGAAAGACCTGCCCCAGGACAACTGCTGCGTCAACAGGATCGTTGCAAGACGCGGCGAGCTAAAACTCGACACAATGAATTCAGCTCTGCATCTTGCGTCACTGTAGATCCAGCTCCAACGCAAGTCGCTCCGTGCCTCGCCAATAAAAGCAGTCAGCCGCCAGGATATCCCGATCAGGCTTCGCGTTCGGGGGGCGAACCGTCGTCCTTCTTCTGACTACTACGGGACCGACGACGCCGGTTTGGCCGTTTACCTCGTTTCTTCTGTCCGGTATCCGCCGCTTTGGCACCGTCTGTCGCTTGCTGAGGCGATTCGTCGCCAGCTTTTAGTTTCTCATTTCCTGCCACCTTCGCAGCATCATCGCCGACATCGACACCGGCTCCAAATTCATCCCCACCAGTCGCTTCTACCTGGGCATTCCCGGAGGATGATGTGGCCGCTCTGAAGGACTGCTCAGCGGTCGTCGTGGACCTGGTAACGGAAGCCTCAGCGGCGACCGGCGCAGTCTGCAGTTCCTCAACGGCTTCCGTACTGGCTTCGCGCGAAACTTCAGCGTTTGGCGAAACATCCTCGCTCTGATTCTGGACCTTTGGCTTGTCCGATTCCAACTCGCTGTATTCGACTTCGAACGGTGACGGTTGCGGGCCGGGATCGACCAGCTTCATCCATGTTCCGCCATTCCGACAGTTGCACCGGACGGAAACTTCTTTAATCGGGGCGCGCCGCATGCGTTTGCAGGCCGGGCATTCCCAGTAGCGACGAACGTCGTATCTAACCTTAAGTCCTGGGCCTTTAATTGTCCCGCTCCCAATTTGATTCAGGTATTACTTTGTGACTGATCTTCAGGCTGCCTGCAAACCTCGACACATCCAGTACAGAGCGAAGGTGTCATTTGCAGGTGTTGCTATGGTCTTCTGCCAGAACCACAGATTCAATTATCCTAGAGTCTCGCAGGCCAAATCTCCTGAGTTGAACTGCTTCCATGTAGAGAACTCTAACGTCGACCGCGGCCGGTGAGAATCATGGCCGACGCCATCGCATAATTCACTTTACTGACAGACCTCAACCTGGCTACGAATCTAAATGGCACCGATCGAGAAATCTGACTTCAGAACTGCGTTTTGTGGCCTGATGATGGGAGCTGCTGATATTGTCCCGGGAGTGTCGGGCGGGACCGTCGCTCTGGTCCTCGGCATCTATAACCGTCTCATTTCTGCCATCAGCCGTTTTGACCAACAGGCTCTGGGAATGCTGGCGGCAAAACGCTGGGCGGCAGCCGCAGAATATATCGATCTACGCTTCATCCTCGCACTGGGATGCGGAATAGCGACCGGCATTGGCGGTCTGTCCTTTTTGATGAAGAAGCTGCTGGACGATCACTTGCAGCCGACATACGCAGTCTTTTTCGGGCTGATTCTCGGATCGGGAGTGCTTGTTGCCCGGGGCGTTGCCCGCTGGAACCCCGCCAGCATAGCCGCACTCGTTTCCGGAGTCAGCGTTGCCTGGTTGGTGGTCAGCCTCGACGCTCTGCAAACTCCACCTGACACACTGTGGTACTTGTTTTTCTGCGGCACAATTGGCATCTGCGCAATGATCCTGCCGGGACTCAGCGGAGCATTTATTCTGCTCATTCTGGGACGATACTCGCACGTCACGGGGTTAATTCGCAGCATTCTGAAAGGCGACTGGAGCGTTCAGGCATTTCTTGAAGTCAGTGTCTTCTGCTGCGGCTGCCTGTTTGGACTCCTCGCGTTCAGCCGTGTTCTACGCTGGCTGCTTGCTCACCACGCCACAGTCACCATGGCGACACTTTGCGGATTGCTGCTGGGCTCACTTCGGAAACTATGGCCGTTCAAAAACGAACTCACTCCGCCAGGTACCGAATTCAAACTCAAGCAATTCGAGAATATCGCCCCCGACTTCTCATGCGACTCTACAATCATTGCCGGCGGTCTGACAGTTATTGCGATGGTTGCCGTTTTGTCACTTGAAGCCATTTCTAGAAAATGTCACCCGGCAACCAACTCGGAAACACCGGCTGATGTCTAAGCGACGTGGCGTCAGCACGGCTGTTCTCTGCTCTGATGAGCTGATATCCTTAATTCCCTACTGGCTCAACACGCGACGTTCGTCAATCGTGGCCGGTAACACTCAAGGTTTTCGTTAGATGAACCAGTGAATCTGATCGTTACGAGCACGTTCAAACTGGTCCAGCATGTCGACTTTCCTGATCACCGATCACATCGCAATTTCATTTCCCTTTACGAATACGGTGAGGAAGCATGGACCTCCCTTCCTGTCCAGCCTGTGGTCAGTCTGTTCTTGATGAAGAAGCCGAAGATTGCCCGTTCTGCGGAGCATCGATGTCAGGCAAGCCTGGTGCCAAACCGTCAGCTCCGGCTGCGACGTCAGACAGCAGTTCTGGAAAATCGGCAAGCACGAAAAAGAGCAAAGCGGATTCTAAAACAAAAGAAAAACCGGGTAGCGAGGATCCGTTTGATGTCGCTTCGCAAGCCGCTCGCAAAGCCGTCCAGCTTCTCCCAAAGCCATCGAAAGGAAAACTGCACCGTATCGAGTGTCCGATGTGCGAAACGGCCGGCTTCCAGTCAAAAAAAGCAGCAGGTCGCGAAGTTCGATGTGCTAACAAAGAATGTCTCGTCCCTCTCTTCACCGCTCCGCCCGACGAAAGTGCTGAGGAAGCAAAAGCCGCGGCCGCCGCAGAAGCCGCAGCACTGGCTGCCGAAGCAGCTTCCAAAGGACTCTCTATCGGTGCGTATACTGGCATCGCCGTCGTCGCAGCCGCCGTACTGGGCGGGGGAGCATTCTTCCTTACCTCCGGCCCTGCGTCGAAAGAACTCACAGTGGAGGAGCAACTAGCGCTCGCAAGAGAGCAGAACGGCAATCCCCCTCCGCCTGTCACAACGACAAACAATCCTGGAACGGCTGCTGATCCCGAAAAACCAGACGAGCCCGTAGTTCCACCAAATCCAGTCGGACCACCGATCGCAGACATCCGCGCAACGTCGCTCAAGCTGATGGCCTATACATCGCTCCAGCGTGACCGCAATCAACGAAAGCCTTTCTGCCGAAGACTGACTGCCGAAGCGTACGCCATCTCTGGAGACTTCCCAGGAGCCGCTCAGCAACTGACGCAGCTCGACAAAGTGGGATCGCAACTGAAGTACTATCATATCCTTCCTTTGGTGCAGATCGCTTGGAAGCGTCTGGAAAATGGCGACTCTGCCGGCGCCACAACCGCCATTGCTGACGCAATGCCGCTGCTTCGGGATCTCCCCGCATTCGGTACCGACGCGACTGACACAATCAACGAACTGGCGACAATTCTCGTCGCGATGGATCGAGCTGCGGAAGCAGCCACCCTTCTGAATAAACGAAACGACTCTGGACCTCTCGGCCAGTTTCTTGAGGCACGCTTGCGGTCAGAATCATTTACAGAAATTTCCTTCGACCAGGCGGTTTCCATGCGACCAGTGACCGGCTGGTCCGCGCCGCAGTGGGTCGCGATTACCGTCTCGCTCGTCGCGAAAGGCATGTCAGAAAAGGCCCTCGCATTTGCCAGACAGGCGCCTGGCCAGGCCGCAGTTGAAGACTGTCTTTCAGGTTGGGCCGAAGCGTCACTGATAGCCGCTGGCGATGACAAACCACTCGCGACAATCAACAGTACTATCCAGTCACTTGATAAGACTGCTCAGGTAAGAATTCAAAGCCGATGCGCTCTGACTCTTCAGGGACTTGGCCTGGCACAACTGGCCTCGGCGCCTCTATTGAAAGCAAAAGAGTTGGTCGGCATTGCCGGCGAGGCTCTGACCATTGACGTTCAACGTCTGAAGACTGTCGCCAAAGTAACACTGCCTGATCAGCAGCCCATTCGAAGGCAGGCACTCGCCGCAGCGGAACTGGCGCATGCTGAAGCAGTACTCGGTAACACAGATGCAGCATGGAGTTCCGTACTACTGACGATGGACTTCGTGAGAATGATGGCGCCTGCTCTCACTATCGCCAACCGACCATTTGCGGAGTTACAGCAACGCGGAGAGACTGCCATCACCAATGAACTTAAAGCTCTGAAAAACCTTCTTACCGACGACGAAGCAAGAATCGCTTATCAGAATTACCGAAACCGCACACGACAGCTTCGTAGTGCTGCGAAAGCCCGATTTACCCTGCAGGAAGAAATTCTGCTCGAAGTTCTGCAATGGGGTTTCGCAGATCAGATCTGGGCGGAAATCCAGAAAAGAAACGACTCTGGAACCGGCGAAGCCCGCGAACCGTGGTTTCAGACGAATCTGGCTAAGGCCCTGTACAACGATTTTCGATTCCGTATGCACGCAGAAAAAGCAGTTGCCGTCGCAACTACCGTCACCAAATCCACGTTGGACGAACTGAGCGCACCGCGAGTCATCGCACGAATTCAGTCGGACAAGCAAGCCGCTGGCGCTACACCGGATGAGGTTGCGAATGTCCTGGCAAACTTTCTAAGAATTCACAAGGACGAAGCAGACAAACGCTGGCAGCAGGAAACGATGCTCCGGTTAGTATCGCGACTGGTCAGTTCTGACCGCCAGATGGAAGCCTTAAACCTCGTCGCAGCCATTCAAGACGTACAGACTCGCGAATTAGCTTACGAACTGGCTGGCCAGGAAATTACAGCTCGAGGGCACATCGTCCAGGTCTTTGAATTCGCAAAGTCCGCAGACATCATTCCACCCGAGAAGGTCGCACTTCTACGTGGCTTTATCGGGTCCCTGCCCGTGGAGTAGTCGCTGGAACGACGATTAGAACCGCGATTAACTACGCTCCCAAGTCACCCGGAAGCGGCCGCGTATTGCATCGAACAAAGCGGCCACGGTCGTCACGTTCAACATCAGGAACAGTGCCTGCACTCCAAAGATCGAAGACGGTCTACCGAGCCTCTGACACAGCCACCCTGCGAATGCCGAGTAGTAAAAACTGATCTGGCCGAGCAGGAGCAATGAGTACGGAAGCTGGCTTACCAGTAGAATGTTTGTGACCGCTACGATTAACAGCAGAGCAGGTGAGACCAGACGCAGAATTTTGTGTGATACAAATTCCAGCCAGATCGGATTCTTCCAGGGCAGCAGCCACGATGGGTGATGGACGATCAACTGAGCAGCTCCTGCAATCGTACGTCGCTTTCGAACTGCTTCCCGCCCAAGCGAATCTGACGGAACATCCCAGGCAATCGCATTTCGTTCGAAGACACATCTCCACCCTTGAGTAACCGCAACCATCGGGATGACAACGTCATCCAGAAGCGTTGAATCTGGAATCTTTTGAAATGCTTCTCGCCGAATTGCATACACCGCACCGGTAGCGCCTGGCACGCTTCGGAATTGCGCTTCCGCACGACGGATCATCTTTTCGTATCGCCAGTAGGCACCAATTCCGTGGCCCGCCGTCGAATCATTCGAAGACTGCCGAAACATCAACTCGCCTGACACAACTCCAACTTTCGGATCGGCGAAGTTTGCGAGCAACTCAGGGATCGCATTATCGGAAAGAATCTGGCGAGCATCGCATAAAACTAAAATTTCATTCCGACACTGCGGAACAAGGTCGTTCAAGACGGCGGGCTTTCCGCGACGATTGGAAAACTCAACAAGTCGAATGCGTGGATCGTTCAAGGCGGCGATCGATGCTGCAATGTCGTCGTTGGAACCGTCTGAACCAATCAGTATCTCATCAATGAAACAGGCCTGAGGTGACGAAAGAAGCTCTAACAACTTATTTTTGATTCGTTCTGCCTCATCGTGGCATGCGATCACGACCGAAACCTTCTGTCCGTCAGTCAAGTACCGATCGCGGCGCATTGGGAACGACGCAGCCAACAGATTCACCAGGATCGGATATCCGAGGTAAACGTAGACAAGTCCCGCAAGACTTAGCCAGAAGATGAATTCGGTCATGCCGTGGCCCCCGCAACTTCACGACCGACCTCTTCACCGGTCGCTGGCATTCCATCCCGAATCGCACAGGTCTGATTCAGAATTCCAGCCAGTTGTCCGGTCAGTGTCCGGCGTTCAAACCGGACAGACGATGCACAGTCAGCTTTTTCACCATCAGTCCAGGAGGCATCAAGACGTTGACAGAAGTAATTGGCAATCCCGTCTGTGTCAGCCGGCAAAAATGAATTGGCCTGAGGGAAATCGCCAAGTATCTCACTAACTTCACCGGGTGGTCCAACATAAATAATCTGCCCACCAAGCCCCAGATATTCAAACGTCTTTGCGGGAACGACTCGGCCTGCTTCCGGCACATCCGACAGCAAGAGACATTGCAAATCCGCTTGCCACATGATCTCGATGGCCTTCTGATGATCGACATAGCCCTCTCGAACCAACCGGCACGGCAGTCCACTTAGTCGATCAAGAATTTCGTCCTGGGCCGCAGTGCTTCGTCCGGCGACGACAAGATCGATTCTCGCAGCCTTTTCCAGATCCTCAGCGGCGACTTTCTCGATCGCCGCGACGACCGGTTCAATCGACGTCAGATTCCAGAGAGTACCGACATAGGCAATGCGAAGTCGTCGCTCCGTCGATACTGATGAATCATCGGACGTTTCCATATTCGGCTCGGGGCCTACGTCATCGGTGCATTGTGCCGAAGTCGAGAAATCTGTTGAATCGTACCCATTATAAACACACGAGACCGTCGCATGACCATTTGCCCGCTGCACGGATTCAGCCACAGACTCGGCACTTCGACCAGTCGTTGCAACGACGGCCGACGCCTGTCGTAAAACCTTCTGCTGCATGCGATTCTGCAAGCTATGGGACAGACTCGATTTCTGCCGATTCTCTTGAAACTGATTGCTGATACCCCACTCGTCGCGATAGTCGACGATCAGTGGAAGGCCGCTGCGACGACTAAGCGCGGCCCCTGTCACAAATGAAGAAAATGGTGGTGCGGTAACGAAGATGGCATCATGCTTCAATTCGCTTAGAAGCTGCAGACCTTCTTTCATGGCTCCGGGGTACCACAGGATTTGAGCGTCGGGCTGTAGTACGGCGTTGCCGATCGCACGCACCGTCGACTTAATCAACTTCTTTATTCCACCACTCTGCTTTGCAGAACTCGTTGCGGCGTTTCCTGCGGACACTGCATTTTTCAATGCGTAACCTGGTTCTAATGTTCTTGCCTGGCGAACGACTGTCGACTCCGGGACTTCCTTTGCCAGCGTCTCATCAAATACCGGCACCGAAGGATTCGCTACCGTCAGGACCGAGCAATCCCACCCGAACTCAGGAAGATATTTCACAAATTTCGTCACACGTTGCACTCCCGCGCCGCCGGCGGGCGGAAAAACGTACGCGACCACAAGAACGCGGCGAATCGGTGTTCCATCGGGCATGACATTCATGACACTACCTCCCGTGACAGATCTGCGAGAGACGCCTCAACGTCCACCGAAGTGGAACCAGCGCTGCCTGAACCCGAAAGAATCATCTGAAGCTTCGTAGCCGTGTCTCGCCACGTTTTCGCTTGATACGCAGCGGCTCCGTTCCGGTAGATTGGCTCCAGAATCTGGAGCACTCCATCGGCGAGAGCTGTCGCATCGCCGACGGGGACGATGATCGAGTGATCCGCAGCTGCAATTTCTGCGATACTGCCAACGTCAGTCGAGACCCAGGGCGTCCCGCATGCGAGCGATTCTCTCAGGACGTTCGGGAGCCCTTCCGACTCACTGGAGAGTAGTGTTGCATCAGCAGCACGATACCAGTCAGGTAACTCGCTTTGCTGAACAGCTCCAACAAAAATAACGGACTCAGATAACCCTCGTTTTTCAACCAGTTGGCGAATCGGCTGTTCGGCGGCGCCTTCCCCCAGAAGGTACAGTTTTGCTTCAGGGCGTTGCTTGACGACGCTGCCAAACGCTTCAACCATAATATCCAGCCGCTTGACGCCGACCATCCGACCAACCCAGACAAACATCGGATCGCTTGTCGAAAGATTTAGTCGCACACGAGCCGCTGCTCGATCGTCCTGGCAGAAAACTTCCGGATCGATCCCTTGATACAAACGATGGACTCGTTCCGGTGCGGCTCCAAGTTCGATCGCTCGGTCTTTCAATCCATCGCAAATCGCCAGAACGGCATCGCTTTCGCGCAGGACTCGCTTGATTTTCTCGCAACGTTTTGGCTCTTTGGTCAGTAATAAGACATCTGATCCGCCAATAATGACTGCCGATTTAGCTCCCAGCATTTGAGCGGCTCGCACTCCGGCATCACCATCAGGATGTGCCCAGTAGCTGATGACCCAGTCCGGTCGAAAATCAAACGTAAGCCGCTTGACTGTCTTCCGGACAGACCACCACATAAATCGCCCGTAATGATGCCGCAGAACTTTCGGAGGATAGAAGAATACGGGCCGCTCGACGCAGACTTTGTCGCCATCAACTGACGACTCAGGGCATCCTGTTTGAACAAGGCTCTGCGATTTATTAACTGACTGGCGAGTGCCCCTTCCTTTGACGACCTCAGGCCACGGCAACGGCGCAACAACACGCACCTCGCCCATCTCGTCCATCGCGTGGCAAAGCATTCGATTGAACGTCCCACGCACCGACGACGCTGGATTCGGGTAAACCGAACTAAGAAATAGTGTCTTCATAAGAATATCCTCAGGCACCTGAAGCCATCGTTCTCTCGAAGGCTTCGTCGAACGAAGTCGTCGGGTGCCAGCCAAGCAGTTCCTTCGCTCGGCTGTTTGAATACTGCAGCGGCTTCCACATTGCCTGGACGCGGTATCGAGTCAGCACAGCCGGAATCTGCTGCTCTGTCCGTTCGCTGTACCATTCGTTGAATCGGGCCAGCCAGCTTGTTGCAAACTGCGGGATGCCAATCACTCTGAACTTCCGCCCCGCTTTTCGGTACTTTCGAAGCACCTGTCGCCCAGTCGGAAGATCATCATCGACAACGTTAAAGACCTGCCCGTCAATTCCATCTTTAAACCCAGCCAGTTTCACTGCTTCCGCGCAGTTTTCTACATACGTAAACGGTATACGCTGCCCACCGCTCATTCGAAGCAACAAGTCGCCAATCTGCAGCCCGACACGATGGCTCATAGCGCCGCGCTCGTCCCCAAAAATCACTCCGGGACGGACCACGACCAAT
>CALGTK010000170.1 GCA_937904325.1 uncultured Planctomyces sp. | reverse complement strand
TTTAAGATTTCACGTTCCATTTCAGCCCGCTGCAGCCGCTTCTTTAGACGCTTGAACTCATCACTGAATGAACGACGTGCTCGCTTCGATTCCTCTGACATAACGGTCTCCTGATAACGATTCCTGGCAATCCTTCAGGTGTCCACCAGTCATGGGCAATCGCAGAACTAAGGGGGTCAGGCCTGGTCCTGACTCCTTAGATCGGCTCATCCGGCTGCTGGCACAAGTTTAGACTTTCATTTCGGTGATCTGCCTGGTCGCAATGCCGATCGGGCGGTCCAGGGGCACTCCGGCGCATGAGAGCAGAGTTGTGAGCAGGTCGCCCTGGTTGCCTTTGGTGTCGGGCAAGAAGCGTCCGGTGTTGATCGAACCGCCGCCCTTACCCGCGATAATGAACGGTAAGTTCTCTCGGCTGTGCTTGTTGCCATCTTCCATGCCCGATCCCCACATCATGATGCAGTTGTCGAGCAGCGAGCCGTCGCCTTCGCGCAGGCTGGCCATCTTCTTGACCATGTAAGCAAACTGGTCGATGTTGAATTTCGTGATCGCGGCCACCTTTCGGACCTGCTCTTTTCGGTTCTCGTGGTGCGTCTGCGAGTGGTGTTTGTCTGTGAAGCCAAGTTCGGGATAGGACACGCCGTTGGGCGTAGAGCCGATGTAAGTGCTGACGCGCGTCGTGTCCGTCTGGAAGGCCAGAACGGTCAGGTCGCACATGACCTGCATGTATTCACTGCGTTTGTCGCCTTCGGGAATCTTTACCTCGATCGGTGGCGAGTCATTGGAGTGACGTTTGGTAGAACGGACGCCCGCCTTTTCCAAGGCCGCCTCCTGCTGGCGGTACTCGATTGCGGCAATACGCCGTTCGGTCGCACGTACGCTGTCGAGGTACTCGTCAAGCTTTAGCTGATCGGTCCTCGCAAGTGTCCGCCGCAGATCCCGTGCGCCGCCTAGCACACGGTCGAGCATCTGCCTGTCGAGAGGGTTGGCTTTGGTCACCAGTCCGGCCTTGCCCTTCTTGCCGAAGAGCCTGTTCAAGACAAGTCGGGGATCGATCTCAGCGGGGACGGTCTGGGTGGGCGAGCGGTAGCTGCAGTGCGAGTAGTACGCCTCGTGCAGGCCCGCCTGGTTCTCCTTCCATGTCTGCGGCATCGTCGCCAGCTCGAGCGAGGGCAGCAATGTGTGAGCACCCACGTAATTAGCCATGATCTGGTCGGCCGAGATTGCGATGTTGACGCGGCTGCGTGTGTCCGCATCGGGGAGGGTGGCGGTGAGCCAGGTCGACAACTCCAGCGCATGGGGAGCGCCGCCGAACGGCGCGATCGGTACGCCGGAAATGCCCTTCATCATCAGGCACTGGTCCAGGATCGGACGCAGCGACTCGATCGCCGCGGGTGGCGACTTGTGGTATGCCTCCGGGCTCTTTGGCCAGAACTCGTCCATGATGACGCCGTGTGGCATGTACATGAACCCAAGACGCACCGGCGGCCTAGCGGAATTGCCACCGGCCGCCCAGCTCAGGGAATCCATGAACGGCAGTGCGAGGGAAACTCCCACTCCTTTCAGCAATGTGCGACGATCCACACGTGAACGATAGTTCATGGCATTTATCCTTTGACTTTGCGGTGCGTAAACAAATAACTGGTGATGACCTCAGTGATCATCGTCCGCACTCGGTACTTGTCCTGGGCAATTTTCACCATCAGCTGGTCGATTACGATTTCATCGTAGCCTTCCAGCTGTCGCCCCAGCGCGTAGGCCATCATCTTTTCGGTCAGGTTTCGAGCCAGGTCTGTCTTTCGCCTGGCCAGGAGCCCTTTCAATTCTGCGGGCGTCGAGAAGCTTTCTCCGTCTGGTAGTTTGCCTGCTGAGTCAATCACGACGCCAGCGTCATCCTTCTCGCGCCATCGCCCGATGGCGTCGAAATTCTCCAGACCGAAGCCGATCGGATCGAGAAGCTTGTGACAGTTGGCGCAAGTGGGTTCCGATTGGTGTAGCTCAGTTCGCTGACGCAGCGTCAATCCTTCCTTGCTCTGCTGCTCCTGCTCTTCGAGCTCGGGGACGTTGGGCGGGGGCGGCGGAACGCGTTCTCCCAGGATCTGTTCAAGCACCCAGACGCCTCGCCGAACCGCGCTGGTCCGGTTCGGGAACGACGTGGTCGCCAGCGTGGCCGGCATGCCGAGGATGCCCCCCCGGTTGGGGTTCTCCAGCTTGACGCGTCGCATCGTGGGACCTTTAACGGATTGCTCCAGGCCGTACAGTTCGGCAAGCGGCTCATTCAGGAAGGTGTAGTCGCTGTCCACGAACCGGAACACGCTCTGGTTCTCCCGCACGATACTTTGGAAAAACAGGCGTGCCTCTTCCATCATCGCCTTGCGTAACGCGAGGGTCATCTGAGGGAACACGTCGGGGTCAAACGTCTGGCTCTCCAGCCCACCCACGCCCAGCCACTGGGAGCCGAACCCGTCGAACAGAGCCCGCGACCGGTCGTGCATTAACAGACGCTCCACCTGAGCCCGCAGCACTTCGGGCTTGTGGAGTTCCCCCTTTTCTGCCAACGCAGACAGCTCGGCGTCCGGCGGCGTCGACCACAGCAGATACGAAAGACGCGAGGCCAATTGATAATCGTCCAGCGGTACGACCGAATCCTTCGAGTCGACATCCACCGCAGGCGTGCTGAAGAGGAACTGCGGTGAGACGAGGACCGCCTTCCACATCAGGCCCAGCGAAGACCTGTAACCCAAATCGTTCTCGCGGGCGATGTCAAAGATGCCCACCAGAACATCCAGCTCCGCCTCAGTGGGCGGCCGGCGGTAAGCATCGCGAGCCAGGGAGCGTGCGACCTGCCGGGCCGCCTTCCGGAGATCGGCGCCGTTGGGGGGCGTCTCGCCGAACAGGCCTTTCTGCACTTCAGTTGGCGGCTCATCCGTCGGCGATACAACCTGATCGATCACCTTGTTGGCAATGTCGAGAAACAGTTCCGACTGCAGCGGGGAGATCGAGTTGAGGTACCCCTCCCCAACGACTTCCTCAGGCAGGCTGTCGGCGATCGACGGATCCACGCCATACAGGTCGTGCAGCGTGTTGCCGTACTCCACCTTGCTCAGGCGACGGATCACAAAGTGCCCCGGGTCGCGCTGGGCAAGGTATTTGAGCTTGCCGATCCACTCGATGAACTGGCGGCGCTCCTTATCGGTCGGGATCTTCTCCGCATGATCGGGCGGCATGTCGTGCACCTTTACGTTTGCCATCGCCTTCTTCCAATGCAGAAACGATGACGCAGCGCCGGGGATCCTGAGCGCCGACTTTAGATTGATGCCTGCCTCTGCTCGAGGGCCGTGGCAATTGATGCAGTACTTATTGACGAAGGGGCCGACCTTCTCTTTGAATGTCTTCTCGGCATCGGCCCGGAGCGACGCCTCGTCCGCAATAACATCGTCCGGCTGTGCCTGACAGGGCGAAATCAAAGACAAGGCCAGGGCCAAGCCCGTGACCTTCGCAGCAACAATCTGAAAAACGCGTGATGATCGCATTTTACTGTCCAACTAAGAGTTTGAAATCCAGCAACGCATGTCCCCTGGTATCGCAGACAAAGGATGTGATTGACGAGTGATAATTGTTGACTCGCGAAGTGAAACAGCAGGAAGCGGAAATGGTCCAACGTGGATCAGTTCGGCGATAACATTTCTAACATCGCTGCAGGGGTGCCTGGGTTCGCCGACGACGTCTCACTACAACGTCACTGGTTACGTCAGAAGAAATCACATGGGACAGACCCAGGCCTCTTTGAGTTTTCTGGTTCCTTGAGTAGCTTCACGTTCTCGAGATTCCGAGGGAATGAAATCTCCGCCCAAATGGGTTTGTGATCAGACAAAGGCTTTTCTAGTTCGATGATGCCTCCGTCTGTTGCCCGGGCGCCGGACAGGTTGTTGTACAAAACGTGATCGATCACCCCGTGGTTCTTTTCGGGGTCTTGGGCGTTGTATGTAAACTCCCTGGAGACATCCATCTTCAGATCGTTCCACGTTGGTCTAAATCCTGCCCCCTCGACCGTTTTCATGGCAGCGTCGCCAATGTTGTTGTTGAAATCCCCGACGACGATAACCCTCTTTGTTGTCTCTTTCGGCAGAACCTTGGTCGCAAGGCTATGCGCATGGCCATCATTTGCGCCCGACTTGCTGATATGCAGCGAGTAAAATGCGAATGAAACACCACCAATCTCTGTCACAGCTCTGACTGCCGAAGCGGGACTCCAGCCACGGCCTGTGAGTTCATGTTCTTCAGTGCCTTCTAGCGGTGTCCTGCTGAGAATCGTTTTGTATTTGTCCTTGTGATTTGCCGAAGATATTTTGCCCACAAAACGATATTGCATCCCCAGCACCTTGCCGACGCGAGCCGTCCAATCACCATCTGGAGCTTCGTCAAAACCGATGATATCCAGCTTGTATGGCTTGAACATCTCTCCAATTTGTTCCGGAGTCGCGCTTTTGCCGAACTCGACATTATAAGAAGCAACACGAACCGTCATCGGTTTGTCAGGCTCTGGATCGGCAAGACAGGGTAGCGTGAACGAAGCGATGACGGCACGGTGGTCAGAGGGATAAGGAGAAACAACAATGTCTGCATTCTCTTTGTTTTCCCCTACGATCTTTGCTCCATTCAGTTTTACGCCATTGCCTTTGAAATACACAAAATCAATTCGGTCATGGTGATCCTTGGGGTCATCGGCCTTCGTCAAAGGCGACCAGGTGAAGCCTGGCTTTGCCATCTCGTCGGGATAGACCGTGCGCCAGGCATCGGCAAAGCCTGCTTTGGCAAACTCCTTAGAGATGGGGTATTCCACTTTGATGGGGTGGCGACCGGACTGGGCCGCTTTTTCGGTCCAGTCAAGGTGTGAAGGTTCATTGAAATCGCCTACCACAAAAACAGGAGTCTCTTTGTCGGGGAGAGAACGTATCTGATTGAGAAGCGCTGAAATTTCCCCGCCGCGGGCCTTTCTTGCGCTGGCAATCGCCTCGGCTTCGGTCTTGATGAAAGGAGTATCCCAGTGTTTATGCCACTTTGGACGGATGCTCAAAAGCTGGTAGGGTTGATAAGGGTTGGATGCCAAGTGGAGGGTGAAGATGTAGGCGTGCTGACCCGAAGGCAGTTTGACCTTGATGCCTCCGTCGAAGCGATCGACAATCGCATGACGTGTCATGATGCATTTATGCCTAAGGCCCACATAGAGATTCCAACCCAGCAACTTCGCCAACTTCTCTGCATTATCACCCTTAGGGGAACGCGTCTCCTGGATACCGACAATATCTGCCTTTGCTTCCTGAATCACTTTGACCGTATGGGACAACGGTTGGCCACGCATCGTTCCGCCGCGATAGATATTGTACGACATGACCTTCACGCTGGACTCTTCGGTTTGTGCGTGCAGGGGAGTTACAAAAGCCAGCCCAACAGCTAACAGCATTCCGATAACAGTCATTGTGCGAATTGTTTTCTTCATAGCTTCTTCTTTCCGAGGTCTATGCCGGTGCAGACGAAAGCGACCGGTAGGAATCGGCCCTGCTCAACTTCTATTTCTTCTAGTCTTTCAAACTGACCTGTCTCCGGTCACCTTGCTGCGTGTGTTTGCGGTTGATGCAGTTCAACTCCAGGTCAGCGCTTGTTTCAGTGAGCTTCATATCGACCCAGCCATGCGCATGGCCTTTTCCAAAATAGTAGCTGACTGCCGGTTGGTTAATGAGATGGAGATGGTCTCGTCGATCATGCTGCCACTCATGCGTGTGACCATAGAAATATGCCCTGGCATGTTTTCTTCCGGCAAGTAGATTTAGTAGAGATTTCCCATCACGCATGCCCTTGATGGGACGCACGCCGCGGTTGGGATACGGGTTGAAGTGGCCAAAGATGAGCGCCGGCTTATCCGTTTGTTCGTCGAGTTGCCTGGCAAGCCAGTCCAACTGTTGGTCTCCCAGGATTCCTTTTTTTCCTGAATCCAACAGGACGAGGTTCGCGTGCGGCAGTTCAATCACGCCCGCCTGAACGCCCATTTGCTCTTTCTTCAGGAACGGAAGCAATTTCCACATGTTCTTACGATTGTCGTGATTGCCGATCGTCACGTGAACGGTGATACCCGCAGCACGAATCGGCTCCACAAGCCTGAGAAACTCTTTGTACTCGGCTTCTCTACCATTGCTGAGAGCACAGTCGCCGTTGACGATCAGGTGAGCCGGTCGAGGATTGAGTGCAATGACGCTCTTGGCCGTTTGTGCAAGGCAATCCGCCATGTTCACCCCCTCATGCTCGGACTCCTTGACGGGCGAACCCGGCCACTTCGTCCCAGGGTAGACAAGATCGGGATCGGCGCTGATGTGCGTATCCGCCAGCAAAGCCACTCGGTTTGGGTCCAACCCGGCACGTTCACTATCCGCGGCGGCCAACGCGCGAGGCATCAGCATAGCCGCGCCACCAGGAGCGAGCGTACCCTTGACGAATTGACGACGAGTGATCGGTGGAAGAATGATTGGCATCTTGAACCTCCCTTACGGGGTAATGTCTGCGTTCACTCGCGCGGTTTACCGCGTCGCTGTGCAACGCTCTGTTAGATGAACTAAGAGGTCAGGCCGACCTGACGCCTTTGATGTTTCCCGGCTGGGTTTGGGGGGGGCAAAATCTCATTCCACCAACACGGGGCTGCTGTTGAAGGAGCTGATATACTCACACATCAGCTCGAAATTCAGCCCCAATAAACCAGCGTCGATCAGCCCTCCTTCACTGAGCCAGTAGCCCGCGTCCGTCTGAGACTGGAGAGCCGCTGTCACTTTTCCGGCGTCGATTCGCGTATCTGAACGGCTGCGGATGCCAGTCTTCAGGATCTGTCGAAACGTCCCCAACTCATCCGCAAATGCATCCCCAAGAATGTAGGTGTAGTGAGTCGGCAAGTTGGAAATTTGCCGAGTAATCACATAGGTGTCGGCCTCGCAGTAGATCGGTTGATTAGCCCCGAGCTCGTAGAACCTCGCCCAGCGGTCCGGGTCGCCGTCCAGATGGCTGCGCTCAAACCAGGCCAATGC
>CALGTK010000169.1 GCA_937904325.1 uncultured Planctomyces sp. | reverse complement strand
CGAAGTTCGAGTTGAGGCTGTGAAGGCAGCCGCGGCTATCGGTGATGAGGCGAATGTTGATCGAATTCGAAAACTGTTGCACGACAGACGAGAAAAATCAGTGATACGATTGGCCGCTCTTTCTGGATTGTCGAGACGAAAGGCTGTCGGATTGAGTGACGACCTATATCGGCTGATTGAGGCTGGGCAACTGATATCCGTGGCTCTAGAAGTTGCAGCGTCGATCAAGGATCCCGCTTTCGCAATGAAGATGGTCAGTCAGTACGAAAGCTTCACCGAGTCCGACAGGAATTCCGTAATTGATTTTCTGACCGCTCGCAAAACCAGTGCACAACTTCTTGTCTCGGCGATTGAGAAAAAGCAAATTGCCACGACGGATGTAACCGCCGCTCAGGCGAGGCAGATTTCGAATCTTGGTGATGCCACGCTAAAAAATCGTCTGAACAAGGTCTGGGGGACCTTGCGGAAATCACCAGCAGACCGACTTCGTCTTATCAAAGAACGCGAGAACATGCTGGTTCAAACTCGACTTGACGCCGCCAATCTGGCGAATGGTCGTGAGGTTTTCCGGAAGACTTGCTCGTCGTGTCACAAACTGTTCGACGTCGGGCGAACGATCGGGCCGGAGTTGACTGGGGCTAACCGTCGGAATCTGCATTATCTGATATCAAATGTCGTTGATCCCAGCGCCGCTGTTCCTGTGGATTTTCAACTGACGACTGTCGTTACAACCAACGGCCGAGTGATTACGGGGGCGATTTCGCAACGATCCGCTGCGGGACTGACCATTCAAACAGCGATGGAGTCCGTTCGGGTTGGCTCAAATGATGTCGCCCTTGTGAAAGTATCGAAGCAGTCGATGATGCCGGACGGGTTACTCGACAAACTCACTGATAATCAAACACGCGATTTGTTTGCGTGGATGATGAGTGACGGGGAAGTTTCGGAAACGGATCAAGGGAAAAATCCGGGTACTTTGCCAGTTGTGATTCTGCTGGGCGATTCGATCCGGATGAATTATCAGCAGACCGTAGTGGCCGAGCTAACAGGGAAAGCGACGGTTCTGGCTCCGAAGGAAAACTGCCGGCATACAAAGTTCGTGTTGGAGAATCTTGAGAAATGGATCAAGGGACGCAACGCTTCGCTTGTGCATATCAATGTTGGACTGCATGACATGTTTCTGGGGTCGGCGACTGGTCAACCCCGGCATAGTCTGGAAGTTTACGAGGCCAACCTTCGTGCAGTTTTTGTGAAGCTGAAAGAGTTGACTGATGCGAAGATCGTCTTTGCTCTGACCACGCCGGTTATCGAGGCACGGCAAGCCGCCTCAGAAGGCTACAAACGAGTAGTGCGGCGAGAGGCGGATGTCGTTAGATACAACGCCAGAGCCGCTCAGATTGCACATGAGTCCGGCATTCAGGTCAACGACGTTTACCGTCTCTCAAGTCTTGTCGGTACGGGCGACGTGCTACGGGAATCCGACGGGATCCATCTGTCCAAGGTAGGCGAAGAGGTCATCGGTAAGCATGTTGCCAGTGTGATTGCGGATACTTTGTCTGGTTCAACGCTGACAGGTGACAAGCTGGAAGAGGGGTTCACAGCGATTTTCAACAGTACTGACCTTGCTGGTTGGGATGGGAAGCCTGGCGCATGGAAGGTTCACGACGGTGAAATCTGGTGTACGGGCGAGGCTGATGAAAAGAACTGGCTCATCTGGCGAGGACGGCAGCCGTCGGACTTTGTGCTTCGACTTGAGTTTCGCTGGGACAAAGGCAATTCGGGAGTTCAGGTTCGCAGTGACGATCTCGGCAACTGGCTGGTGCATGGCTACCAGGTGGAAGTGGCGAAGCAAAGTGTAATGGGCCTCTGGCATCATTCGCTGCTGGATGACGACCACCCGCGAAAACAGGCTCGTCATCTGATGGCAACCGCCGGTCAACAGGTTGTCCTGGCCAACGACGGTTCGAAGCTTGTTGACCAGATCGAAAACGCCGAGTCACTCAAACAACGATTCAGCGACCACGCGTGGAACACCATGGAGATCGTTGCTGAAGGAGACGCTCTGACACAGAAAATCAACGGCGTGGTCTTCTCCCAGGTGACCGATCAAGACAAGCAAATGCGACGTCGAAAAGGTTTCATCGCGCTGCAGGACCACGGCAAAGGCTGCAAAGTAGCGTTTCGAAATATCAGGCTTCAGGTAGCTACCCGGACGTCTCCATAGAGCTCGCGTCGATTTGACGGTCATGAACGGATTCAGTGATCAAGGAAGCGGAACTGCCGTCTCGCTTGAATTGTTTCCCACCTGACGTTCGACGAAATGCACGCAGAAGACATTGGAAACGTGATCGGAAGGGTGTGATTCAGCAGCTTGCTATCTAAAGTAGTCCTGCACAATCAATGGGATGTCTGCTCTGAATGTTCGAGGCCCCCCCGATGCTTAATGTGGAGTCGCCAGTTTCCCGACGCAGTCTGATTCAGGCCGGCGCCATCGGTTCGCTTGGGCTGGAACTGGCAACCCTTAACCGGCTTCGTGCGCAGGATGCTACTACTGGTGGGGCTCCGGCGCGGGCAAAGTCTGTTCTGTTCATCTTTTTGAGTGGAGGACTTTCGCAGCTCGACAGCTTCGATATGAAACCCGAAGGGCCGTCAGCATATCGAGGAGAGTTTCGCCCGATCGATACTTCCGCTGAGGGCATCCGGATTTGCGAACATTTGCCACACCTCGCCACTCAAATGCATCATCTCGCGCTTGTAAGATCGATGACGCACTGGTGCAACGAACACAACGAGTCACACACGTTGATGCTGACTGGTCGCTCGCAATTGCCGCCGGGGTACAAGGTCAACAAGCCTCAGGCGTCGGACTGGCCATCAATTGCCGCAACGGCTGGTCGACTGGTGGCATCGCGTAGCGATAGTTTGCCATCAAGCGTGGCCCTGCCCCAGCGGCTTATCAATATGAATCAGGCAGGTGTTGTAATTCCTGGCCAGCTTGCGGGGCAGATGGGGAGTCGATCGGATCCCTGGTTCGTAGAGGCGTCCCCTTACCGTGGAAATGACATCAAGGGGGCCTACCCCGACTTTGCTTACCGGCGGCGAACAGAAAAAAAGGTAACCGATGATTCCCGATTTCAGGCACCCGTGCTGTCACTGCCGGAAGGTCTGACGGATGCACGCCTGAGCCGGCGTTCTGAAATGCTGGCGGCAATCGACAGGCAACGTGCAGACCTGGCAGGTCACCCGAGTACGAAACATCTGCAGAAATTCCAGAGTTCAGCGGTGTCGCTGTTGACTGATTCCAGGGTAAGGCACGCTTTTGATGTTGTTAATGCTGACGATAAAACGGCGACGCGTTATGGTCGAAATTTATTTGGCTGGACGTTGTTAATGGCCCGGCGACTGGTTGAAGCTGGTGTGTCACTGGTGCAGGCAAATCTTGGCAATTTTAACACGTGGGATCTTCACGGTGGCATCTTCCCGCTGTCGCGCGAACTTCTGTATCCACCGGCTGATCAGGCGATTGCAGCATTGCTCGACGATCTTTCAGATAGCGGGCTGCTCGATGAGACGCTGGTCGTGATTGCCAGTGAGTTTGGCCGCACTCCCAGAATCTTCACTCTTCCGAAAGTTTATAAGACGGCAGGTCGTGATCACTGGGGAGCACTTCAGACAGTCCTGTTTGCGGGTGCTGGCGTAAACGGCGGGTCGGTCATCGGTTCGTCCGACCGAAGCGGAGCCTATCCGGATTCTCTGCCCCAAACGCCGGAGAACTTTGCGGCCACGATTTATCGTGCACTCGGATTGCCACATGATGCCGCCTGGTACGATATCGACGGGCGTCCGCACTTCATTTATCACGGAGCACCGATACCTGCCGTTTTGTGACGGCGATATGCTGCTTTGTTTTTACGAGTCGTGTTTTTGTCGGGATTCGAAGATTGGTGTACCGATCGAGAGAATTGTGCATCGTGGCGACCGTGTGTCTGGGACTGAAAGCAACTGATGCAGGCACATTGAAGAGTTCGATTCCGATCACGCTGACCGGCATCGTAATTTAAAAGCGAAGTGACGAGACGCGTTGTGAGTCTCGTTTGTCAGATCTCGTGGTTGACTGGATCAGGCAGCTTCAAGGCAGGCGTTGGTGTGCGGTGATCAGTGCCTTGGTTTCTCAAATGCGTGACGTAATGGATGGGAGCGAAGTGTCCAACTCGGACGACGTCGACTGATTCGACACAAGCAGTGACGTGGGCGTCTGCAAGGATCTTCGTCGCAGGAACTTGATGATTGTGTCGCACACATTGTCGGGAACGATGAGTTCGATCCAGATGTATTCTTCAGCGTCAGGACCTGCTGATTCAATACTGTCTGCTGCGAGATGACGACGACCGACTTCGTTGCATTCCGTGACTGTGTAACCAGACGCGCCGCAGCTGCTGAATTTGTCAGTCAGCCAGTAACGTCGAGACTGGTTAGCCATAAACCGTAATACGTTTTTCGGTTGTCAGGCCACGTTGGCGAGCTGCCTGAGCGCTGTTGCTGAGCGACTGTAACGTGTACATGCCGCAGACTATGAAGGACAAACCTTCCTGCTCGAAGTCACGGCCCATTTTCTGCAAGTTTGCCCATCACACTATGGCCAACGAGCTTCGTATCAGACAAATCGATGATCAGGTTTCGGCGTTTGACCAGGCCGCTGTCCTCGATCTGACTGTGGAAGAGGACCCAGTTGCTGAATACTGCCGACTGACGAGCGATGATCATATTCGTGTC
>CALGTK010000168.1 GCA_937904325.1 uncultured Planctomyces sp. | reverse complement strand
ATGCCACAACCTGGAATGCCACAACCTGGAATGCCAGGCTATGGGATGCCTCAGCAAGGTTATCCCTACGGTGTGCCTCAACCGGGCATGCCCGGTTATGGAATGGCACAGCCCGGCATGCCTGGCTATGGGATGCCGCAACAACCGGTGATGCCCGGTTATGGTGTGCCTCAACCGCCGATGCCATATCCAGCTCAGCAGATGCCGTATCCGGCCGATCAGCCGGTCGACGATTACGACGAAGACGAAGTCGATGACTCCTCAAAGATTGAGGAACCTCCAATCGCTTTGCCGGATCCATCTGAAACCGGTGCCGTCGACGAAGTTAAAACTGAGGTCGACGATGGACCAAAGGTCGAAGCACCAAACCCGGCAGCCGACATCCTTAAAAAATACATGGGCGGCCGCTAATCCATGGCCTCGTTCGGCGTGCAATTGCATCATCAAAGAATTTCTAATTGCGTGGCGTGCCGCGGCCATGCGGCATCCCAGGTTACAGACGTACGAGTGGCATAATTCGATCTTGTGCCCTCTCTTGCTGTGCTTCGCCCAGCCACACTCCGTTCGTGGTCATTCCGTAGCCTGCAGCGTTTAACTGCCGCTCCGATTCCACAATGAGATTTTTGTGAATCCGGATAGGATTAACAGCGATCCTTATTAAACTTCGGGGCCAGTCGACGAGAGCCAGCATGGTGAAATCGTCGTTTTTTCTAACGTCTGTCGAATCCCTAAGTCTTTCAAACACGAAGATACAAGCAAACAATCGGAGCCACATCATGTCTGACGCCCAGGAAACCCAACGTCGCTACAAAGAGTTTCTCGACCTGATGCCCCTGACTTTAGCACTCGCAGGATTACCTCAAAGCGAACGCGGAAAGTACTACTCAGAAGAGCAGATTGAGTCGCGACTGTTCGTCATGCGTCATGCCTACAAGGCATCAAGAGGACTCGCGCGCGAGCTTGTTGTGAAATAGCGACTGACCTACCGGCGAACAATATGTACGAACCGGTGACGATCTCGGCACTGACGGCAACCATGCATCACCGAATGAGCTTTTCCGAACAGAGGTCCGAAATCGCGGCTTCGTTGTCAATGTGCCGTACGTTGATGCCTTCGGCGATCAGCCGGCCAACCTTATCGACCATCCCGTCCGAATCCAAAAACCGTGTTCCGTCTGCGCCACCCAAAGAGGTCTCTCCACCCTGCAGAACGACAATCGCGTAGACAGCGAAACCGCTGCGTCGCATGTTTCCAAGTGAGATCGCCGCTTCCGTGGTGACATCGCCAAGGATAGCCACAACCGTCGCATCACGCGGCAAGCGGCTGGTCGCTTCCATCAGGAGTTCCGAAAACGACAAGCCGTCGGTCAATTCAAGTCGAGCGAGTGATTCACGAATTCGTTGAAACTGTTCGAACCCACGCTGAGTTTCAACAATCACCGGTCGCAGCCGATTACTCGATGCGGACATGCCGACGTTCTGTTTGGCATCACTTCGAGTTCGAAATTCGCGTCTCCAACCTTCCTCGCGAATTCTGTCAACTGCATCACGTCCGTTGGTCACCAGCCCAATCTGCTGCCCCATCTGACACATCGCGTTTGCCAGTGATGCAGCGGTTGTAATCGCCAATTCGGACCGATGCGGCTCACCCTGTGCCGGATACATGTCCTTGTGAAAATCCAGGATAATGGTCGCACCAGCCACAGTGGAAGGATCATAGATTCGGCTGTGCAGCTTCCCGGTACTCGCCGTTGCCTTCCAGTGAATCCGGTTAAAGGAGTCTCCCCGCTGGTACTCCCGGACGCCAGCTAGACGAGTCGGATCCTCGAACAACCGGTGAGCCATGCGGATCTCGCCAATCGGCCGGCGGGATGACAAATCGTATCCTGAAAGTGGAATGACTTTCGGATAGACCATTACGAAGTGTGGCTCGGTGACAACCTTGTATCGCCGATGAAGCCCGAATAGATCGCCGCTTTCAAGCATCAGCGGCCCCAACTGATAGTAACCACGCGTAGCAAACGTCAGTTGATATCGAATCGACTTTCTGCCGTTCGGTTTAAACTGTATCAAGGCGACGCGGCGACCATTCACTTTCAGTTTTGGCGGCTGACAGGAAAGCGCATCTCGAGGCAACGAATCCTCAGCGAGTAACCAGGGGACCGGAAATCCCGAGCCATTCCTCAATTCAAGGATGACAGCAACTCGGTCACCGATTTCAACGGTGTGCCGGTTGCTTTCACGCCGCGCAGAAACACTCTCGATCCAATGACGAGCCAGCCAACGACTCAGCAGGATGACGCCCACCAGGGCGTACATCGAGTACACGAGAAGTCCCAACTGAAAGACGATCCCGATGACCAACAGAAAAATGGCGCCAAGCAGCCATCTCATAGCAAATCAGCGCCTTCCTTCATGGTTGGCACGGAAGACTCATTGAGAATTTCTTCAACAATGCTGTCAGCCGTGATTCGACGCAGGCGGCTTTCAGGCCGCACGATGATTCGATGCGATAAAACAGCGGGAGCAACTCGCTTAACATCATCAGGAAGCACAAAAGCGTTTCCTCGAATCGCAGCCAATGCTTGCGACGATCGATACAGCGAGATTGAAGCTCGCGGGCTACCGCCCAGCAGAACGTCGTCGTGCTCACGAGTCGCGCAAACGAGATCAAGAATGTAACTGCGAACCTTCGAATCAACCTTCACCTCACGACATGCGTCCTGACAAGCAACGATTTCTTCTGCGGTGACCACAGGCTCAAGAGTGTCGATTGGATGCGCCGTATGCATGCGTCCGAGCATTTCGGATTCCTGCTCGCGACCAGGATATCCAAGGCTCAATCGGACCAGGAAACGATCAAGCTGCGCTTCCGGCAATGGGAACGTTCCTTCCTGATCAACGGGGTTCTGCGTCGCGATAACCAGGAACGGCCGATCGAGCAAATATGTTTCGCCATCTACCGAAACTCGCCGTTCGGCCATCGCCTCAAGCAAAGCAGCCTGTGTTCGTGGCGTCGTTCGATTGATTTCATCGGCAAGGAGAATCGAAGTGAACAACGGTCCGGCCCGAAACTCGAACTCCGTTGTCTTTGGATTAAAGATAGAAGCACCAGTAATGTCACTCGGCAGCAAGTCAGGGGTGCACTGAATTCGTTTAAAATCGCAACCAAAACTCACAGACAACGCGCGAGCAAGCATCGTTTTGGCAACTCCGGGCACGTCTTCGAGCAGGATGTGCCCTTCGGCAAATGTCGACATCAAAGCTAGAATGACTTCCTGACGTTTTCCGATAATCACCTTCTCAACATTCGCAATTATCTTTTTGGCAACAGCGTTGACCTTCGGCATTCCGACACTTTCAGTTGAAGACGATACTCACGACCCGCAGACTGCCCGTTAAACAAATGATTCTATCGGTGTCGGAATCTGCCTTGCCAGTCGCTGACGGTCTCGCGAAAAGACAGCAGTCACGAACGCGAATTTGGGTCTCCACCTGAAAGCCAACAATGCCGGTCTCGATTCTTATCCCCGATGAACTCACAAAGTACTCAGAGGGACTGAAGGAAATCGAAATAGCGGCTGATTCGCTCGATGATGCTCTGTCAAAATTGTTCGGAGCACACCCGATGTTGCAAAAGCGTCTCGTTGACCAGAACCGGCATTTCTATCCCTACGTGCCGGCATTCCTGAATGACGAGAAGTTAGCAATCCAGGGAACACTGAATCGGCGACTGCACGATGGCGACCGTCTGGCATTCATGGTAATTGCGTCGGGGGGATAATCTGGGCTGCCGCGAGCATCCGTCACCCCCCCTATCTCCCTGGCTACACGGTTGATCTGAACATCAATTGACCACATGGAGCGGATACACGCGACGAACGGCATCGTCAGGTTGTTTGGTACAAAAGGAATGTTTCAACAATCAAATACTGTTCATGATTGCTTCATTGATCGCAGCGTTTCATAATGATTTTTCGTCTACCTTGAATTGCTCCAGTGACTTCCTGGGCATTCAAGCAAGAATGCTGCTTCGGGGGCACGTCGTCATTTCGCTCTTTGATCGTCCGGTTGGAGAGGTTGCCGCACATAATTCTTTCGGCTTTTCATTTTGCCGCTGGGCCACCGTCTGAGATGTCGGATAAACCTCAAAAAAACAAACTCGATCATGGCGAGACCTCTGTGCCAAATCAGCCATCAGACAAGCCTGTCGCCACAACCGACGACACCCGGAAGAAGCCATCGCAAAAAGACCGTACGAAATCTGCCAAAAAGAAGAAGACGGTTCAGCTCGGTGATTTCAAACTTTTGAAGAAACTCGGCCAGGGAGGGATGGGTGAGGTCTATCTCGCCAACCAGGTCAGCCTGGATCGTAAGGTCGCGGTGAAGATCCTCTCAAAAGAAATGGCCAAGAAACCGGGCTTCGTTGAACGCTTCGTACGTGAATGCCGCGCGATGGCCAAAATCGACCACCCAAACGCTGTCAAAGTTTATGCTGCCGATTCTGACAAGGGCCTGAACTACGTTGGCATCGAGTACATCGACGGCCAGAGCATGCAGGACTGGATCGACAAGTTTGAGACACTAAGCGTTGGTGATGCAATCAACGTAATCCTGTCCTGTGCAGACGCGCTCAACCACGCTCACGAACTGAACCTGATTCATCGCGACATCAAGCCGGACAACATTCTGGTCACTAAAAAGGGTGTCGTAAAAGTTGCAGACTTTGGATTGGCAAAAGCTCTCGATGACGAAGACATGTCGATGACACAAAGCGGCACGGGCCTCGGTACTCCACTTTACATGCCGCCAGAACAAGCACGGGATGCCAAGAACGTCGATCATCGAACCGACATCTACGCGTTGGGATGCACTTTTTATTACTTCCTTACCGGTAAGCTGCCGTTTGAAGGGGGCTCCGTCCTGAAGCTGATCGTCGCCAAGGAGAAGGGTCAATATCCTGCGGCGCGAAGTTTGAATCCAAAGGTCCCCGAAAAGCTCAGCCTGATGATCGACAAAATGATCCAGAAAGACCCCAAACATCGATATTCCAGCTGTGCTGAAATCATAAACGACCTCGATCAACTCGGCCTTGAGAGCGAGGTATTGAGCTTCGTCGACGATTCCAGCGGCGGAACGCCGTCGCGGTCTTCGCGAGTGCGACAACGCTCAACAGTCGGCTCCGACAGCGACAGGACGAGCGGCGTCTCACTGCCTCAGTTCAGAACTTCGGCTGAAGATGCAACTCAAAACGAGGCTTTCGCGGCCGCGAAAGACACCACGATCTGGTACGTTCGCTACGTTAATAAGAAAGGCGAATCGCAGGTCAAAGAGATGAACACTCGGCAGGTCCAACAGGGGATCCTTGCCGAAGTGCTTGACGTGAAAGCTCAGGCTCAGAAAAAAGGGACGCCCGGAGGCTTCATGCCACTGGCTGCTCATCCCGAGTTTCAGGACCTGATGAAAAAACGTCTAGCCAAGACGCAACAGAATGTTCGTGGCGACAACCTGAAAGTACAGTACGCGAAACTCGAAAAAGAACAGAGGCGACATAATCGTTGGCGATGGTTCAAAGGCATCACCGAAAACGTACTCGGAGGATTCGGGCTGATCA
>CALGTK010000167.1 GCA_937904325.1 uncultured Planctomyces sp. | reverse complement strand
TTCTGCTGGAAGAGGTACTCGATGATCCGCTTGTATCGGGGCAGTACGCCGGCATGGTGAACTCCGACGCCGCGGAGAATGATCGTTTTCAGCTTTGGTCCGATGCCTTGCGACCAGTCGTATTTTTTCAACTCTTCGATCAGGAGCTTCTGCTGCCCGTCACTGAGCAGAGCTTTGCCTTTGAGTTGTTCCGCGACGCTCCAGCATTCTTCGCGGTTGAAGCAGAACAGCAGTGTCGGCGTTTTCCGGGCGTCATCGTCGCCGTCAGCCATCATTTCAAGCTGCTCGTTGAGCAGTTGGTCCGGAACCCAGTGGTAACGCAGCGGAACTTTTCTGTCTTCACTTTTTACCAGGTCTAACCGCCGTCCGTGCGACCGGTTCAGCCAGATCATAAAGTCGGCGGAGTTTCCCACCGTCGCTGAAAGCAGCATCAGGCGAACGTGCTTCGGAAGCAGACTGAGTGAAAGCTCCCAGACGATGCCGCGTTCTGGATCGTTAAAGCTGTGAAACTCATCCATTACGACCGACGATACGTCTGAGAAGTCAAAGTCTTCCCGATTCAGCAATCGGTTCAGCAGAATTTCGGCGACGACGACCAGTACTTTGGCATCTGGATTTACTTTGTGATTGCCCGTGACCAGCCCGACATCTTCCGGCTGAAATCCCCATCGAACGGCAGCTTCCTGAATCTCCTGAAACTTCTGATCCGTCAGCGCAATCAATGGAGTCGTGTAGTAAGCCGTCTTTCCGGTGTGCAGAGCCTCGTACAAAGCCGCCTCGGCAATGAGTGTTTTTCCCGTCCCCGTCGGAGCCGAAACCAGGACACCCTGCTCAGTATCAAACCACTTGAGAATGGCTTCTTCCTGAACCGGATAAGGCTCATATGGGATCTGATCCAGAAACTCCAAAGCGATTTCATCACGGTCGGGCATAGCAGACGCTTATCTTATACGAGCAGTAAAAGGTAGCCATTGCGGCGAACACCCCGCATGGCGGACCTTACGCCATTGGCTCCCTTCCGCCAAAGCCATCGAGTCACTGGTGATCAGGGCTGCCTACACAAGCGGTGGCAGCGTGATGATCGTTTTTCGCTGCTCGTCGCTCGGCAAACCATATTCAAGTGAATCGGCAAGGTGAAAAACTTCTCGCGCGGTCAGGCTGCCGAATTTCTCATCGATAATCTCACACTGATCGGCAGTAACCAGTGAAGGGTGAACGACGCCGCACGCTCGTGAAAGTTGCAGGATTTCTTTACGAAGTGTCACGATGTAATTAGCCAGTCGAGCTCCCTTGTGAGTGGGATCCAACCCTCGCATCAACCATCGATTTTGTGTGGCCACTCCTGTTGGACAATGGCCTGTGTGGCATCTTTGAGCCTGAATACAACCGATCGATAACATTGGCTCGCGAGCGATGTGGACCATGTCACATCCCAGCGCGAATGACAAAATGGATGTGGCGGGAAATCCCAATTTTCCTGATCCGACAAATACGATCCTGCTGTGAAGTCCCCGTGCGAAGAATTCCCGGTAAACGCGAGTGAAGCCCAACTTGAACGGCAACGCGACGTGGTCTGAAAATACCAGCGGTGCCGCTCCAGTGCCCCCCTCGCCACCATCGATCGCGATAAAGTCAACGCCTCGTCCCGTTGTGTCCATCAAACGGGAGAGATCGTTCCAGACCTGCGACTCTCCGACGGCAGACTTGATGCCAACAGGCAGTCCACTCTCGTCCGCGAGCAGCTCGACAAAGTCGAGCAGCGAATCAGCGTCGTGGAATGCCGAATGTGCCGACGGACTCGCACAGTCTTTGCCCATCGGAACCCCGCGAATTTTTGCAATTTCCGGTGTAATCTTGGCGGCGGGCAGCATGCCTCCAAGGCCGGGCTTCGCTCCCTGACTCAGCTTTATCTCAATCGCTTTGACCGGGTTCTGTGCCACACAATCTTTGAATCGTTGCAGATCAAATCTGCCAGAATTGTCGCGACAACCGTAGTAACCAGTTCCGATCTGCCAGATCAACTCACCGCCGTGTTGATGGAATTCGGAAATGCCGCCCTCGCCGGTGTTATGGAGACAGCCTGCGATTCCACATCCGCGATTGAGCGCTTCGACTGCCGGGCCACTCAATGATCCATAGCTCATGCCCGAAACATTGACGACGGATGATGGACGAAAAGCGTGCTTGCGATTTCGAGCTTCACCGAGAATCTTCGGACAAGGAATTTTGTAGTTTGGATCGTACTCTGGATCGCCGTCCCGAAGTTCAGGCAAGGGAAACGCAGCCTGCTTAATGATCAGGTGGTTGGGGTCACCTTCGAGATCGTCGTCCGTTCCAAATCCGAAGTAGTTATTCTGTTTCTTGGACGAGGCATAAATCCAGGTGCGTTGATCACGACTGAAAGGCCGTTCCTCGTTATTGCTGGTAACTATGTACTGTCGAAGTTCCGGCCCGATCGTTTCGAGAAGATATCGAAAGTGCCCGATGATCGGAAAGTTACGCAAAATTGCATGCTTCTTCTGCACGATGTCGTAAATCGTGACCAGAAATAATACGGCGCCGCATGCATAAACTGCGTCGAGCATTCAAAGTCTCCTGCCGCGAAATAAGGAGTCAGCCATACATCGGTCGACCAAAAATTGTGTTTAAAACTACTTCACGTTTTCAGTGGCAGATGACTCCGTCGCGTCAGCCTGGCATGGACTGACGACATGGAGCGTCGTCCCACGGTGGGGAAGCTATTATGAACGCGTTCCTAAGCATCGGGATAGTACAGAACGACGGCTTGAAGAAAATCCAACGTGATTAATTAGCCGCGGATTGTCACGGTGCAGCATTTTCATGTTGGTCAGTCTGCAACGCGATCTGTAGCGAGCATCGCTGTGAGTCAACTTCGCCAGTTCCGCGGTAGCCTGCCAGCAGTCGCCGCGACTCTTCCGCCAGCATTCGACGAACTTCTCGACGCTTTCCTTTAATTCGAGCGATCTTCATGTTGTCATAAGCGGTCGTCTGGTGACGCAGCCAGGC
>CALGTK010000166.1 GCA_937904325.1 uncultured Planctomyces sp. | reverse complement strand
GTGACGCCCGAGTTGCACAAGGGGTTGTTGCAGGCTTACTACGCCAGTATTTCCTACATGGATGCGCAGGTCGGACGAGTCCTTGATGCTCTCAAAGAAAAGGGGTTGGCGGAGAATACGATAGTGGTCTTCACCAGTGATCATGGTTACCTGCTGGGGCACCACCACAAATACCAGAAGCAGCACTTGTTCGAAGAAGCTACACGCGTGCCGTTTATCATCAGTGTGCCATGGCTCAATGAGCAGCATGGTCGTGGGACGTCAAAGATCACGGAACTGATTGATCTCTATCCGACTCTTGCGGAACTGGCCGGCGTCGCTGCTCCGGACACTCTTCAGGGAACAAGCCTGAAGCCGCTGCTTGCCGATCCCGATTCGCCGTTATGGAAAAAAAAGCAGGCCTTCACGATCAGCCGCAGCGGCGGCGAGTCCATTCGCACAAAGGACTGGCGTTTCACTCAATGGGGTTTCGGCGAGAAAGGTTTGGAGCTGTACGACCTTGAAAAAGATCCCGATGAATTTACCAACCAGGCAGGTAATCCGGAGTACGCCCCCGTGGTGAAGACGCTGCGAGCACAACTGATCGCCAAACGCGATGCGGCAGGCTTCAAGCAGAATCGGACAGCGATTATCGGCAAGTCGGGCAAGGGCAAACAAAAGAAGTAGGTCCAACCACGTGTATCCGGGCTGGCAATCGGATTTCGTCGTCTGAGCATCTTTTTAAGAGATTCGTGTCCACGATATTTTGCGCCGACTGGTTTTGTACACGGCCGTGTGTCGTTTAGTTGAGTCCTGGTTTCTCCAAATTCGAGGTAATGCTGACGACATCCGGCCGATCTTTGGTTCCTTGACCTGAATTGTTTCCGATGACGCAGCAGCGTTCTTCTGAAATTCGTGTATGGATTCTCCAGATCAGAAACGTGATCGAGTGCTGAAGGCGGCGTTGGCCTGTCGGGTTGAACTGATGGCCTACGCTCGGTCTCTAACCAGCAACTATGCGTCTGCAGACGATGTCGTGCAGGAAGCAATGCTGGTAGTGACTCGTAAGTACGAGCAGTTCGAAGAAGACACGTCGATGATCGCGTGGTGCCGGTCGATTGTTCGGATTGAAGTCCTGCGATTAAGACAACGGGAGCAGCGGGACAGCAGCCTTGTCAGACGTCTGCTTGATGACTCGATCGGTGCGGCATTCGACGAGTATCAGACTGCTCCACAAAGTGATGATTCTGAATCGTGGCGAGAAGCTTTGGAGCGATGTCTGCAGCGCGTTCCCGAACAAGGCCGTCTTGTTCTTGATGCTCGATTTATGGACGACCTTGGTTATCCGCAAATCGGAGAACGAGTCGGGATGTCGCTGGAAGCTGTCCGTAAATCGCTGTTTCGTGTGAAGAAGCAGGTGAGAGCCTGTGTGGAATCCAGCATGAGAGGTGCCGAATGAGCACGAATGATGATTGGCAAGAACTCGTCGACCGTCATTTGCGTGACGAATTGACCGAGCCTGAAATGGAGCGGCTTGCAGAGTGGCTCGACAGCAATCCAGCCGCGCGACAGTCTTTCGTTGAGGA
>CALGTK010000165.1 GCA_937904325.1 uncultured Planctomyces sp. | reverse complement strand
GCCGCTCAAGCCGACTATCTCACTTCCAGCCGATTGGCCGGTGACGAAGAGGACGCGCAGATTACCTGGGCACTCATTCAGCTTCGCAACCGCGAAGACCGTGAAGCTCAGAAATACTTTGAACGAGTCAAACTTTCGCACCCGAACAACCCACTTTCGTACGAAGGGCTCGCCTGGCTCCAAGCTGACCAAAGCCGCTTCACCGAAAGCCTCGTTGAACTGACAGCCTTGCTTCGACTGATGCGAGGAACCGATCCCGACGAGCCGCCAGTCGTCGACCAGGATGTCAAACGTGTCGTGGCTTTTGCTGGGGGCATCCGAGAGTTCGCCCTTACCATTTCAGAATCAGCCCGACAGCCGTCTGCGAGTGTTCAGGCCAATCTTGACAAGGCAATCTCGGCATTCGGCGACGAAGCGATCTCGATTCATGAGTCCGCTCGAAAGTCGGTTGTCGACAAAGCGGCCGACTACGATGAACAACTCGTTGCCGCCAAAGGGACGAATCGGGCAACGTTGATTGAACTCGAACGAAAACGAATCGAAAAATACGTCGAATATGACACCGTCGCCGCTCGGCGTGCCATTATTGAGAGGTTGGACGAAGACTGATCTCCAGCTCTGACACATGGGCGGCAACACTTTTCGCGGTATTTTTCGAAAGACGTGAAAGGCGACCCGATCGCTGGCCGTACTGACTGTGGAGCGACTCGCCGATGGGCATAGGCAAGGCAACGAGGCCCAGCCTGCTGGTTCGAATCAGGGAACTGCGGGACGAGATTTGCGCAACGGCAATGTGCCGGAAGCGGAGTAGTCTTAATTGTCATTGCACTTTGATCTGTGCCCGACGTGCCAGCATTAATTTGGTGCCGAAGTGCCGTTTGGCCGTCATTGAAATCAGGAACTGAGCCTGCATTGACGATTCCAGCGAACCTGAGTCAGTCCGGCCACGGTTTCCACTGAGATTCGTTGCAGATTGGCGAAACGAAGGTCATTGTCTTATGTCATCTGAAATCATAATGATGCGCCGAGGTGATCAATGTTCTGTGACTAATCGTTTTCTAACCTTAATTCATTGGCCGGAAGATAGATCATGCCGATTGAGGTAACCTGTGACTCATGTGGGAAAATGCTTCGTGCAAGAGACTCGGCTGCCGGGAAATGGGCCAAGTGTCCGGGCTGCGGTGATCCGATCGAAATTCCGTTGCCTCAAACAGCGGATGAAGAGGTCGATCCCTACGGATTCGACGACGATAGTTATGAAGATGGAGGGTATGACGACGAACTGGAGGATGATGGATGGGACTCTGCTGGATCGGCTCAGGAATCGGTTGGTATCCGCTCGTGCCCAGCGTGTTCCGAAACCATTAAATCGGCAGCAGTTAAGTGCAGTTTTTGCGGCGAGGTATTTGCCCCGACACTTCCTGGGTGGCAGAGGAAATCGTCATCAAACGGCAGAGCTCTGGCTACCCCGGTGTCACGACTGGCTGCTGTGCTGCTCAACTGGCTGATACAACTCCCACTACTTTTTGGTATGTCGGTTGGCTTTTTTATGAAGTATTTGGATGAAAATCAGGAAGCAATTGGAATCGCGATTTTCGGAATCAGCAGCATTCTCTACCTGGCTTTAGCGATTTATCAGCTCGTGATTCTTTCGAGAGACGGCCAGTCGATCGGCAAGCGAATGATGAAGATCCGTATTGTGAGAAATGAAGACAATTCCAATCCGGGTTTTGTCCATACAGTGGTGTTGCGGGGTTTCGTCAACGGATTGATCGGTAAATTCGTCCCGTTCTATTCACTGGTTGATCGGCTGTTTATTTTCGGCGAGGAGCACCGTTGCCTGCATGACCTGATCGCGAGCACGAAGGTTGTCGAGGCGGGTTGAGCCTTATCCCGAAGTTATGGCTGAGATTGCCCGGAAATATACCTGTAGCCGCGTGCTCGCCGAAGTTGTTTATTCAATTGATTTTGAACAAAGCTTGAACGCCCACTCCGTAAAGCATCATCCTGCGATGACGGGTTCCGCGATTGTTGATTCTGGTGTCGGGCTGCGTTCCGGGCGGGGCCCGATTTTGAACAGGATGTCCAGGATGCAGTAGAACGACGGGACCAGGATCAGCACGAGCACCGTTGACGTCATGATTCCGAAGCTCAGACTGGCTGCCATTGGGATCAGAAACTGTGCCTGGAGGGACGTTTCCAGCAGGATCGGCGTGAGGCCGGCAACGGTCGTCACCGACGTTAGCAGGACCGGGCGGAAGCGGCGACGTCCGGCATCGATGATGGCATCGTGGAGAGGCATCCCGTCGGACATGCGTTGATTGATAAAGTCGATCAGGACGATTGAGTCGTTGACGACGACTCCCGTTAGAGCGACCAGTCCAAACAGGCTGAACATCGTCACGGGAAGCCCCAGCCAGAAGTGGCCGGCGATGGCTCCGATGCAGCCGAAAGGGATGATCATCATGATCAGAATCGGTTGCAGGTATGACGTGAACTGAATCGTCAGCAGGATGTACATCCCGATCATGGCAAGAGCCAGTCCGATCATGAGACTCTTGATTGAATCCTGGCTTTCGGCTTCCTGGCCTTCCCAGCGGACTCGAACATTCGGGTACTTTTCCGTAAATGATTTTGGACCGAAAAAATCGGCCTTGAGGTCCGCCACGATTTCTTTCGCATTGGCGCCTTCCACCTGCTCGTTCAGGTCGCTGGAAACAGTGATGGACCGAAGCTGGTCGACTCGGTTGATCTCCGACGCGCCGCGAGTGATCTCAATGTCGGCCAACTCGGTAATCGGGTATTCGGCGCCGTCGTTTCCTCGGACACGGATCTGGTTGAAGTTGGCGAGCGAGCGGCGTTCATTGTCAGGGTAGCGGACCATCAATTTGACTTCGTGGCGGCCTCGCTGAAGTCGCATGACTTCCGCGCCGAAGTAAGATGCACGAACGGTGTCAGCCAGTTCGAAGAGTGGAATCCCCATCGCCCGGGCGCGCTCTTTGATCTTGATACGGAACTCGACTTTGCCTGGCGAAGAATCATCGGCGATGTCGTAAACACCCGGGTATTCTCCGAGACGAACTTTGCATTCTTCGACGGCGGCTTCCAGTTCAGAAACGGCGTTGCTGGGAGCGAGCAGCTTAAATTCGATCGGCACGCCTCCCGGTCCCATATTTGGACTGTCGAAGATGATGCTGTCAGCGCCGGGGAAATTACCAGCCTTATTTCGCCACTCGGCGAGTAACTGATTACTTCTGATGGTGCGTTTGCTGGTATCGACCAGTTCGAGACTCACGCTGCCGATGTGGCTGCCTGCTCCTTGCGGCATCGCGTCTGCTGGATTGCTTGATTCAGCAGATCCGACGGTGCGGTGCATCGTCTTCAGAATGCGGCCGCCGTCTGTGGACTTGTGATTCGCGGCTACGAACTCGATGGCCTTTTCAAGACGCTTTGTAGCGGCATCGGTGACGGCACTCGGCGTTCCATCCTGGTAAATAATCTTGGCACGGACGTCGTTTTTATCCAGTTTCGGAAAGATCACAAATGGAATCATCCCGGCCTGAACAAATCCAAAAGACAAAATCAGAACCGACAACGCCAGCGAAACAACAATGGCCGGATAGCGGAAAAGGAACTGCACGATCTTCAGGTAGACCGATTCGATAAACCTTTCCAGTAGAATTCTGGAATGCTTGTTCAGCCAGTTGAAAAAATAAACGACAGGTTTCAGTGGGTAAAGCACGAACCCGATGACTCGGTGAAATGTACTTTGTTCGTGAGCCAGGTGTCCGGGTAGAATGAACGTACTCTCGAACAACGAAATTGCCAGCATCGCGATGATGGTAACGGGGAGCACGGCAATGAACTTCCCCATCAGTCCGCTAACAAACATCAGCGGCAGGAAAGCTATGATCGACGTCAGGATTGATCCAAGCACGGACGGAAAGACTTCGATCGTTCCGTCAATCGCCGCCTGGGTGAATGGTTTACCCTTCTCACGATGGGCGTAAATGTTTTCTCCAGTGACGATGGCATCATCGACAACGATACCCAATGCCATCATGAAGGCAAACATCGAGAGCATGTTGAGCGTCTGATCCATGTAAAGCAGGATCGCGCACGCACCAAGAATCGAAACGGGAATCCCCATCGACACCCAGAATGCCAGACGAAACTCCAGAAAAATTGCCAGCATCAGGAAGACAAGGACCAGTCCCTGCAGCCCGTTCCTGACCAGCAGGTCCATGCGGTCCTGGACCGCGATCGCAGCATCTTTCCACGGATGAAGCGAATAGCCAGCAGGCATCTCTTCTTTTTCGGCAAACTTTCGAACGGTTGCCACAATTGTGAGCAGGTCCTCGTTTGAGGTTTTGTCGACAGAGATAACCAGGCCAGGCTTTCCGTCAACGCGGCTGATCGAAACGGTGTCGGCAAACTCATCTTTGACGATTCCCAGGTCGGCGACGGTCAGGACAACTCCATCTGCACGCGTCACGAGCGGAATCTGTGAAATCTGATCGCCAGTGACTCGCTTGTGCCGACCTCGCAGGAGGATGTTTCCTGACTCGGCCTTCAGCAGACCGCCGGGTAACTCAAGATTTTCACGGCGTATAATGTCGGCCACTCGGCTGAGACTCAAACCGTGTGACCGTAGCTGTGCTTCGGAAATTTCGACATCGATCTGATACGCACGAGTACCCATTAGATTTGCCTGCGTCACCGTCGGCAGTTGCAGCAAATCGTCGCGCACCTGCTCGGCCACTTCGCGAAGTTTCAACTCGGCGTCTGGATCGTCAGATTCCGGACCGATCACCGCCAGACGGATCGCCGGTTTGCGCATCGTGATTTGCTCAACTTCCGGATCTTCCGCCAGTTCGGGAAAACTGGGGATCCGATCAATCTCAGAACGAACTTCGTTCAGAACTCGCTGGACGTCTTTGACCGATGAGTCCAGTTCAAGAATCACGCTGCCAGAGCCTTCCGATGCGACAGTCACCTGCTTCTTGATTCCGTCGACCGAGCGCACTGCTTCTTCGATCTTCAGACAGATGCCTTCCTCGACTTCTTCAGGACTCGCACCGGGATACGGAACAGCGATGACGATTCGTTCGAGTTCGAATTCAGGAAACTCTTCACGCCGCATCGACCACAGGCAGAACCCACCGATCAGCAGCAAGGCGATCATCAGGGTGTTCATGCCGGGCGAGTTTTTGATAGCCCATCGAATGACGTTATTCATAGTGGGCTTTTGTTTTGTTTGCAGGTGTTCGGGTTGCAGATGCTGTGAGCTGTGAATAGGCACTCAGAAACACGAATCGGATGAACTTTTCAGGAGATGAATTTCCTGTTGTTCTGTGCCAGGTCGTGGTTTCAATCCTACTGTTCAGAAGATTTTTGAGAGGACGATTCAGGCTCGACACTCGTACCCGTCGACATACTCACATCTTCTAACTCTTCATTATGAAGTTGAACCGGCTGACCGCTGAGTTCCGTCGCCAGGGGGGATGTCACCACAAGGTCTCTTATCTTCAGGCCAGATGACGCGGCTGGGATCAGGGAAAAACCGTTCACGACTCGCGCGACATTGACTGTCTGTCGTACAAGCTTTCCGTCGCGAACCAGCCAGAGCACGTCCCCAGGACGGACGGACGACTCAGGAACTTTCAACAGTTCAATTCGTGGATCAACGTGAAATTCCAGCGCAACGTACATCCCTCTAAGCAATGCCTGAGGCGCCAGTGTCAACGACGAACTGCTGCTGGACGATCGTCGTGAGACTTCCGTTGGATTCTGCACGTGGATCCGGCAAGGGACTGTTCGGGTTCGCTCGTCCAGCCCGGCACCTTCGTACCGCGTGAGCCTGCCATTCCAGACGAACCGCTGGCCGCCAAGTTCGTACAAAACAGTCACCGGAACTGCCGGTATTCCGCGAGCTGCTAACGTTGCCGCTCGAATGAATTGCTCGTCATTTTCCTCGGTGCCGGTTCCGATGGCCGGAAAGTCCAGCGAGTCGACCGGGGCAGCATCGTGTTGCCACAGCCAGTACAGCTCATCCATCTGCAGACTGCAACTCACTTCGACCGAGGAGTTGTCTTCCAGCGTCGCCAGCGGACTTCCCAGTTGAACGTACGAGTTCTCTTCCGCGGGGTCGAAGACGATCACGCCACTGGTTGGTGCTTTGACTTCGGTTCGAGCGAGGTCGAGATTCGCCTTCGCGAGCTGAGTGCCAGCAAGTGCGAGTGCAAACTCAAGGCGTTCTTCGCGGGACTGTTCCAGCCGCACCTGATTCTGCTGGGTGACCAGTGTGCGGCGCGAGAGCTGTTCGTTCTGCTCGGCGATGTCGATATCCGAATCGGAAGCCGCGTTCTGTGTGGCCAACCGACGAACGCGTTCCAGCTCGCGAGTCCTCAGTGCAAGTTCGTCAGTCGCGACCTTCACCAAAGCCTGCGCGCTTTCGATTTGTACGTTCAATTCATTGATGCTCGCGCGGGCCTGCTCTTCCTCGTGAGTCAATCGGTCAACGGCCAGCTGATATTCCTGTTCGTTGATGCGAAACAGCACTTCGCCCTTCTGGACGAATTTTCCGGCCCGGCAGTGTGGCGATTTGTAGGTCACTCGGCCCGCCACTTCTGCAGACAGAGGAATCTCGCGAAACGGGACGACGGAACCATCGAGTTTGATCGTCAGTTCGCCACTGTGTTCTTCCACCTCGACGGTTTCGACTAACGGAAGCGTCTGTGCGGGTTTCACTCGATCAGGCTCTTTTTTCAGGCTGACGAGGAATACGAAACCACCCACGCCGGCTCCAAGAATGAGCAGCGGGATGATGATGCGAAAAGCGACATACAGAACGCGTGAAATCATTCGGACAAGTCAAACGGTGAGTGATTTAAAGATGGCGGACGGCCGCGAATTCAGTGAGGAACCCTCGTCGATCATGAACAATTGTTGTCAGAAAAAGAATTCTGACCAGTCGCCTTCCACGATACACAACTGTCAGTGGCATCGAAACGGCTGACGCCGACATCCGCGATGAATTCCATGACCGCGACTCCGCAGCGACCGAGAACCCACATTCTGATATCGAAAAATACCGATTTGAGCCGAAATGACGTATCCGCAAGTGAGGTCGCAAGCTGGCGATTCCACGTTCGTTGCCGGGAATCGTCGTTCTCATCCCAGGTTCACTGCTGGCTGTCAATCGGCTGTTCCTTTCCGAGTCCGTCGATCCAGCCTTAAACTGTCCGCTGAACGGAGAACGACAATCTCCAACCGGAAATTTACGCCGGGGTCGACGCAACAATTTTGAAATCTGTTGGACAGCCCCGGTGTTGCATCACGAGAAAGCTGCTGAAATGGCTGACGAGAGCCCATCAACCGAAGCTGAAGAAACTGCTGGTTCCGAGTCACCGTCGACCTCCGTCAACGTCGAAGTGGGCGTCAACGTCGAAGTGGGCGTCAACGCCGAAGTGAGCGTCCACGCCGCCAGTAATACCGGCACGCAGATTTCTGCTAACCCGGAGGCCGAACTGGCAGACGATCTTCCCGAGGATCTGCCGCCGGTCGAACCGCCGTCGGCTGGCTTCATCATGCAGCTCTTCCTTGTACCTGGTCTGATCGTCGCGGCGGTTATCGCGGTCTGGGCACTCTTCGGAAAACTGTCAACGGACGAGCAGGACTGGCGACAGCTCGTTGCCGAAGTTCGCAGCAACAACGAGCACCGCCGCTGGCGAGGCGCGACGGGCCTTGCGCAAATGCTGCGTTCTGATGTGGAACTTGGTGAATCCGGAAATCAACTTTCAACTAATCCTCAGATCGCCAAAGAGCTGGCAACGCTGCTGACCGAGCTGTTGAACGAATCGGCTCAGGATGAAGAACTGACCAGCCAGCAATCGTTTCTCGCGAGGACACTCGGATGGCTGGACGCACTCGACGATTCGTTGCCGGCTCTCGTCAAGGCAACTGATGAAAAACATGAGATCATTGTTCGGTCCGACGCGCTGAGATCAATCGCTCTGATCGCGGGTCGGGCAAGCGACGACGGCAAACCACTGGACCGCTCTGAAGTCACCGATCGACTGCTGGAAGTTTCACAGGATTCGGAGCCGCTGATTCGGCAGGTTTGTGCCTTCACGCTTGGGCTGATTCCAGGAGATGCTGTCGACCAGCGGTTGCGAGTCATGGCGGAAGATCGCGACTCTAATACGGCGATCAATGCAGTCCTGCAAATGTCTCGGCGCGGAATGCCGGAAGCCTTTGATGCATTGCTGGGACTTCTTCAATCAGCGAATGAGCCTGTTAATCCAGCTTCGATGAAGGGCGGGACCGATGTTGACCGGATGATTCGTGCCCGCAGCCAGGAGAATATGAATCAGGTCGTTCTTGGCAACGCATTGACCGCTTTGCGAGACCTGTCTGCAACGATCAACGATGGACAGCGCAAACAAGCCGTTATGCTGTGCCAGCAACTTTCGGAAGAAGCGTCAAATACAAAGATTCAGATCGAAGCCGGCGTCACCCTTCGAGCACTTGCCGGCGATGAGTAAACATCAATGACAACCGAAATCTCCGGCGTACTGCCTGTGTTTCAGACGCCGTTTCACACGGACGAATCGATCGACTTCGCGACACTCGACCGCGAGATTGACTGGTTGTTTGAAAACCGTGCCAATGGCATTGTGATGGCGATGGTGTCTGAAACTTTTCGGCTCGCAACAGACGAACGCAGAAAACTGGCCGCTCACATTTGCAAAACTGTCGGTGGTCGTGGTGTAACAATCATCAGCGTTGGATCAGAAAGCACGCACACCTCAGCGGCTCTTGCCCGCGATGCGGAAGCTGTCGGAGCCGACGCCGTGATGGCGATTCCTCCGGTCGCAACGGCAGCGACCGAATACGAACTCGCCGAATATTTCCGGCAGATTCTGAAGGCCACGTCGATCCCTCTGATCATTCAGGACGCGAGCGGGTATGTGGGAAAACCGATGACGATCAGTCTTCAGGCTCAGATGCTGGATGACTTCCCGGACAGAGTCCTTTTCAAACCAGAAGCCGAGCCAGTCATTGGTCGACTCCGTGAGCTGCTGCGCGAGACCAATGGGCAAGCCAGAGTTTTCGAAGGCAGCGGTGGCATGCACCTGCTCGAATCATTCAAGCAAGGCGTGTCGGGCACCATGCCCGGAGCGGACCTTACCCCGGTTGTCAGTGCTCTTTGGTCTGCTCTTGAAGCGGGCGACATCGGACGCGCAGACAGGATTTCTCAAACGCTCATCAAGCTGGTCGAGTTACAGACAAACCTCGATGCCTACCTGGCCGTTGAGAAACATCTGCTGTGCCGCCAGGGAGTTTTCAGAAACACCGTGATCCGCGGTCCTGTCGCTTTCGAACTTGAAGATGACCTGCGAACGAAAGTTGACGTGCTTTTTGACGAACTTTGCATGGTGCTAAACGACGACTAACGCCGGTTCTCGGTGGCTGAATCATTTCACGCCGAGGTAGCTACTCCCCGGTGGCCCATGTTGACCATTCCTGCACAGTTCGGACCGTTGCTTCACACAGTGTCCGAAGTTCCTCAGCAGTCATCGATAGTGCTGGCGTTATGTAAATCATGTCGCCAAACGGTCGAAGCCAGATACCTTCTTCCACGATTATGGCGCGGAGTCGCTCAAGGTTGTGCAGATGTCTGACCTGGACGACACCGACTGCTCCCTTTGTGCGAACATCGATGACACCGTTAACTGCGCGGCACGGTTCCAGAATTTGCGAAAGTTCAACTTCCATAGATTTCGCTCGCTGAAGTCGCGGCTCGGTTTCAAACAGATCGAGGGACGCATTTGCCGCTGCGCAGGCAAGTGGATTTGCCATGAACGTCGGACCGTGCATCAGAGCATACGTCGGATCATCCGACAGAAAAGCGCCAAAGACTTCATCAGTCGCGATTGTTGCTGCGAAGCTAAGCGTTCCCCCGGTGAGCGCTTTGCCAATGCAAAGAAGGTCAGGCACAACCTCGGCCTGCTCGCACGCAAACATCGTCCCGGTCCGGCCAAACCCTGTCGCGATTTCGTCGGCAATCATGAGAACGTTGTGCTGGCGACAGGCTGCGTGAAGCCGCGCGACCGATTCCGGCGGATGAAACTTCATGCCACCCGCTCCCTGAATCAGCGGCTCAATAATGACTCCGGCAATCTCGCCGTGCTTTGATGAGAGAAATGAATCAAACGCTGCGTGCTCTACGTCCGTTTTGGGAATTGGATGAGAGTACTGTTCAAGCAGGAACCCCTTGAAGTGGCGGTGCATGCTGTTGTCTGGATCGCAGACCGACATCGCTCCAGTTGTGTCGCCGTGATAGGCGTTCTGGAACGAAATGAACTTCGTCCGACCGGAGACTCCTCGATTCAGCCAGTACTGAACGGCAATTTTCAAAGCCACCTCGACAGCAACGCTGCCGGAATCTGCCAGGAAAACTCGATTCAGATTTCCCGGCGTCAGCTGCGCGAGTCTTGCCGCTAGACGCAGTGCGGGCTCGTGGTTAATTCCGCCAAACATGACATGCGGCATCACTCGCAGTTGTTCTTCAACGGCCTGGCGAATATGCGGATGGTTGTAACCGTGGCACGCCGTCCACCACGAAGCCATGCCGTCGATGAGTTGCCGTCCGTCGGCAAGACGCAGATGCACGCCTTCCGTCGCAACGACAGGAAGTGGCAACGGAGCCGTCTGCATTTGCGTATATGGCATCCAGACGTGCTGATAGCCCGCACTTTGCCAGTCGGGTGACGTCCTGGTGTGCGAATCGTCTGACATCGTTACGGAATTCTCCATGGCAACTTGCAGCCGCCTCGAGTTTTGAGCTTGTTTCAGGAAAGAATGTACAAAAAAACGCCCCAACCGGAGTTTCGGTCGAAGCGTTGTTTGTAAAAGAATGTTCGCGGCATCGCGATTGAACAGCGATGCTTTGCCGTTCAGCGAACTTTTGGAACGGGCACCAGATTGGGGACCGGATCGAAGATAACTGTCTCCGGAGGGTTCCCCGGTATGATGATGCTTTCGCCAGTTGCAAACGCTTTCCCGTTCGTACCTTTGTGCTGCTTGGCTCGGAAGATGTTGGCAAGCTGGTTCAGTCGCGGATCCTGTGGCGAGTCAAAAGAACCGATCGTCACAAGTGACTGGAATTTGTCATGGTAAACGTAGGCCTCAAACGTACTTCCCTGCTGGCTTCCGCTGAAGAGTCCTTCACGGAGCATCTTTGCAACTGACCAGGCTCGTTCAGCAGCGTCATCCAGAGTGCTGCTTGGTTCGAATAAGTCAGACACCTTTTTGTACTCACGTTCCCCGATCCCCGTTTGTGATCGACCTTTGAACGTTGCGACGGCCAGTGTGTACTTACCTTTGTTACGAAGGATCGAGTACTCTGAGTTCCCATTCAGCCGAAGAATCAGCGGGTCCCGCTTAGTCTTCGCGACCTCTTCTGACGTAAACAGTGGATTGATCGTGAGGAAGGCTCCACTGAATGGTCCAGGCTGGCCAGGGGTTTGTCGAAAGACCAGGCCGCCGCCATTCGTCCATGATTCGAGATTCAAATCTTTCAGGCTAAGTCGTTTGATAAAATTGCGAGTTTTTTGAGCCGTTGAGTCGTCAACGGTGGGGTAGTTGCCCGCAATTACTGACACGCTGTTGTTCTGCACGGGTGTCCGAGTTCGTCTTGTACGTCCCAGAGCGTCCATGCCGAGGTTGTTGTGGTCGGCTTCGCTCATCCGGAATGTGTAGGCGGGAATCCCTCGTTTTCGGAGAGCGTAGACGAGTTGCGATGCCGCGTCTGACGGCGACAACCCGTCAACACGAACGTCCTCGTGTCGCTCCGAAAAGCTGGCCACCATGATCATCCACGGGCCATGTTTCTTTGTAATGCGGTACGTTCGGTTTTCCGTCGCATCGATGCGAGCAGCCGAAACGGGACCAGCGATGGCAGCAAACGCGATCGCAAGCAAAACTGTTGTGCACGAGAATCGAGCACGCATGGCGAACTCCGTTACGACAGGCGCGAGGTGTTTGGAAAGGTGTTTGCGGAGAGATTACGGGTACGAACCGCTCGGATTGCCTGAACCAAATCCGGTGGCGATTTTTCGCTGAGTCAGCGAACGCGATGTGTCTTCCACTCTGAAGGGGGCGGGACTTTAATCAATTTCCGAAAAACGGGTCCAGACCGGTCTGAAGCAGATATTTCAAGTGTCAAAAGTCACACGTTGACCCCATTAAAAGGTCGGTCGTATAGTTCACTGCCTCTCAGAACTCCTCTTGGGAGCTTTGCGCTAATTCAACCAGCGCAATACGCCCACTGGTCGTAACTGTCGTCCTGACAGCCTTAGGCGGTGGCCGTTGCTCACACTTGAATGTTCAATCTGACAAGTCAGAAAAATCAGCCAGACAAGGAAGTCGGCAATGAGTTCTGTCGCTCTGAAACAATCCATTCCGTTCGACTATTTCGAACAGCTCCGTGAAGCTCGCGAGATTATTCGTCACGAGGCTGATGCGTTGATTGCTCTTTCAAGTCACTTGGATACTCGATTCTGCGAAGCCGTCGAGCTGCTGCTGGAGTGTTCCGGGCGGGTCATCGTAACGGGAATTGGCAAAGCCGGCATCATCGGTCAGAAGATGACCGCAACACTCAGCTCTACTGGCACGCGATCGATGTTTCTGCATGCCGCTGAGGGCGTACACGGTGATCTTGGCTGCGTCTCTCTGGACGATATTGTCCTCGTCTTTTCAAACAGTGGTAACACCGAAGAAGTCTGCCGAATTCTGCCAATCGTTCAGCAGCTTGGTGCAAAGATCATCGCGATCACTGCTGGAAGTGAGAACCGGCTTGCACGAGCGGCCGATGTCGTGCTCGAAATCGGAAAGCATCGTGAAGCGGGTCAGCTGAGTCTCGCGCCTTCAACCAGTACAACGGCGATGCTGGCGATGGCTGACGCGCTTGCTCTGGTCGTGAGTCAGGCAAAAGGGTTTACCACTCGCGATTTCGGAACGTTTCATCCAGGCGGCAGTCTCGGACGACAGTTGACGCCAATCCGTGAAGTCATGCGGCACGGCGATGAACTTCGTATCGCCGTGATGGATGAATCAGTACGAGGTATCTTGCAACGCCTCCGTTCAAGTGGTCGTCGAACAGGAGCAGTTCTGATCACTGACAAACAAGGTGTTCTATGCGGTGTATTTACCGATAGCGATCTGGCGAGAATTCTTGAGCAACACCGAGATGAGCAACTGGATTCCGCAGTCTCAGAAGTCATGACTTCGAACCCTGCGACACTTCAGGACACAACGTGCCTGGGCGACGCAGTCACGATGCTTACGGAGCTGAAGATCAGCGAACTGCCAATTGTCGACAAGGCTGGTCGGCCGGTCGGTCTGATCGACATTACAGACGTCATTGGAATGGCTCCCGGTTAATCGTTTCTCAAGGAAACTCTGACTATTCAACTTTCTCGGAACCGACTAACGCTGATTGTGCTGTTGGGACTCTCGACCGGGTACTTCGTTTACCTGTTTGGAGTACGAATGGTGCTGCACGCCGTTCCACCTGACATGTCGTCCAGAATTTCTAAACGCGGCAATGAAGTTGACACCGGCATCGAGTCGTTCGACGAAAGTTCACGCATAGCGAAAGAGCATCTGCCGGACCAGCAATGGGCACGAGACGCGAACGTCCAGCTTCGTGATGGCGATACGCTCTTCTACTACGCGCAATCGTGGAAACAGTCTGACGAGAAACGCTCGGTTAAGTTCGAGCCACTGGCTCTCGTCTGGTTTCAGGAAGACGCCGCAAAACCGCTAATCATCCAGGCGGAATCCGCGCTGGTCACTTTTGAACGCGACGTCGATCTGTCGTCACCCGACCCCGGTCGAATCGTCGCGGGTGAGCTACTTGGCGATGTATCCATTCGTGGTGCCGACGGACTCGCGATGAACGGTCACCACTTCATCTTTTCGGAAGAGTCCGAGAGCATCTTCTCGGATAATCCGGTCGAGTTCGTCTGGCAGAACCATTGCGGACATTCGCAACAGGGCATCCAGATCGACCTCATCATGGCAACCGGTGGGCCGAGCAATCAGCTCGCTGTGGCGGGAGTGAAAGAGGTTCAACTCACCCGCAATGTCGAGATGGATTTTCTATTTGAACAGGACAAAGAACTGATTCCACTTTCTGTTCGATGTGCCGGTCGGTTCATGCTGAAACTGTTAGGTAAGATCGACAACCCCACATCCCGCAGTATCGCCACGTTCGAAGACAAAGTTGTGGTAAGACGGGCAACGGAACTGAACACGTCAGACGTACTGACATGCGACCTGCTTGATCTGCATTTGGAAGAGGCCACGGAAGCGGAAAAAACTGCCAGAAAACTGGATGTAGATGCCACATCGAAGTCCAGTCTGATTTCAGAGTCCAGCAAAAGTTCGCTTAACTTCAAACGGATGATTGCCAAAGGGCATGTCGTCAAAGTCACTTCGGAGCTGAACGAGTTTCAGGCGGTTGTCGGAAGTCCGAATCAGCAGCAACGGTCGATGGCCGTTGTTCACTACGATGCTGTAGAACGACGACTGACACTCAACGATTTTGATCCGAACCTGGTAAAACAGTGGAAACCACGAGTTCGCGTCACTCAGAAATCGGGCGAGATGGACTGTCAGCAAATCATCGTGACGCACCATGCCGATGGCCGTGTCAACGAGTTGATTTGTCGGGGGCATGGCTGGCTCGCTTATCGAGAACCAGGAGTGGATGGCGGCCCGGCTACTGATGTCCTGCTGGCCGACTGGAAGCGGCAGCTTCGTCGATTTACGGACTCAACAACCGGTCAGAACGTGATCGATCTGTTTGGCGAAGCTGTGGTCAAGCTGCCGGCCGACCAGTCAGGGATTTCAGCAAACTATATTAAGATCTGGACCGATCCCCTTGAGTCGGCCGGCAATGGTCCGTCATTCCTTGTCACCAAACACTCGCAACGCGACAGCAAAGATAAAACGAAGAAGGCTCCGAAACCTCGACGAATTCTCGCTCAGAAAGAGGTTCTGCTTATCAGTCCTCAGATGCACGGGCAGATGGAAGAACTTCAGGTCTGGTTTGAGGACGCCGCTCCGCCGCGTGACGTATCGGGACCAAAGAACGATCTGGCGCCAGTGTCGTATCGGGTTTCCGAATCGACTGCTCCGCTGTTGCTTCCTGACGACGAGAACTCAAAAGAAATTAAAGAACCAGTATTCGTGTCCGCTGATCTAACTCGAGTTCGAATCGTTCGTTACGGCGACGAGGTCGATCCCGAAGTTCTTGAGGTTTGGACAGAAGGCGACGTCCGAATAAGCCACCATCGTGAATCGGATAATGGGCCGATTGTGCTGACGGGCGACCGACTGCACATTCTGAATACCCCACCAACAAGCATTTCTCCGACTCAGCAGATTGTTCACATACTCGGATCGCCCGCTCAAGTTCTCGACCCAAAAATGAAACTGACCGGCGAGGAAATTACAGTCGACCGTTCTCGCAACATCGCATGGACAGACGGTACGAGCGAATTGCGGCTCCCGACCGATCGCGACTTCGATGGCAAGCTGCTCAAGGAACCGGCTGAGCTGACAATCAACAGCCACGAGCAGATGTCATTTGACGGTCGAGTTGCCACGTTTACCGGGCGGGTACATGCGTCAATGTTTGACAGCGTCATGCGGTGTCAGCAAATGGAAGTCACGATGCTGAAGCCGATTGTCTTCAACGAGGGAATGGAGCAAACGGAGCGTCCGGAAATCGCCACGGTCACCTGCCAGTTTGATGTCGAATTCAACAGTCACGTTATGGAAGACGGAACGCTGAAAGAAGTTCGTCGAGCCAGGTTTGTGAGATTCCACCTGGACCATCGTACGGGAAAGGTAGTCGCCGACAATGGACCAGGTACCGTATCACTCTGGCGGCGTGGGCGAGGTAAGCGAGCCGGACTGGCGCCTCTGGCTGCGGCTGGAGCAAATCGCGCGATGGACACACAAGGTACCGAGTGGGAATACTCGCGAATCAAGTTCGCGCGGGATATGTCAGGCAGCGTGAAGAACCGCACGACGATGTTCCGAGGACAGATCGAAGTCATCTACGGACCGGTTGATCAACCGCTTGTCAAAATCGATCTGGATAAACTGCCCAAAGATGGCGGAGCGATGTTCTGCGACTGGCTGGAGTTTGTTCAACGCTCTGATACCGAAGGCACAAAACACGTCGAGCTACTTGCCAAGGAAAACGCACGACTGGAAGGACGATCGTTCTTCGCGCAGGCTGATGAAATTTCTTTCGACGAGTCCAAGGGGCTGTATATGCTCCGTTCTTCCGGTGACGAGTCAATCCTCTGGCGAGAGAAAGTTGCGGGCGGTGAACGCACGGCCGTTGTTGCCGAGACGTTTCGCTTCATTCCGTCGATCAACAAAGTTGAATTCGACAAGGCTTCACGCGTACAGGGCCTGCAGTAGCCGACGCGGGTTTCGGGTGTCAGTTGTTGAAGATCAGGCCATGTTTCATACTCGTCGAACTTATGTTCCGCACGTTAGGAATTCGCTCGGAAAGTCTCGGCGAATGATCGAAACACGACGAGGTTGCCTGAATGAGCGATCGCCACAACGATGCAGAGCTGATCCGAATTTGTCTTGAAGGAACAGTCGACGACCTGACGGAGTCCGTCGTTTCTCAGGTCAGTCAACGAATTCAGGAGTCCGCGCTGCTCCAGGCGGCCGTGAGCGAATCGCCGATTTCCGAGGTAATCAATCAACGGCTATCGACAACGGAAGAAGCTTCGTCGTACGCCCCCGAGAACTCTCGTGGTTCAACGCCTGGACGTGCCGGTTTGTTTGCGGTCGTGATAATCGCTGTCGTCGTCGCGGCTTGCCTCTGGTGGAAGACTCAGAACGCCGACAACCCAGAGCCTGCCGGCACGGCGGTGGCAGAATCAGCCCAAACAGAAGTCGCCGCTGATTCGAATGCAACGTCTAAGGTCGACTCCGACATTACTGACAACGCTACGCCGTCAGATATCGATGCGACTTTGGTCGTTTCGGCAGACCAGAACTCAGCGAATCGATCCGCGTCGTCAGGCCTGGTAGAGGGTGGATCCGGGAAGTCGGATTCCTCAGACGATCCGTCGGAGAATTCACAGCCAGACGACAAGGCTGGCAAACAAAAAGAGAACGTTTCCCAAGCCGTTGCAATCTCCGTTCCTGCGTCTGCCGCTTCGACAGAAATAGAAACTCGACCCTGGGTTGAAGGATTGTCGCTCGACAAACCGCCAAGGCGGTTCGAAGAAACCGCGTGGCAGCTTCCGGGAGACGAACAACCTGATCAGTTTCGGCCTTCCGAATTCAGTCAATGGTTCTCCAAGCTTCCCGGCAAGCCATTTCTGGTGGGCGAGGAAAAAGTATCCAACCGAGTGTTCTCTCGCTTCAGCGGTACCGCTCAGTTAATCCCGTCGTGGGTTGACTCGGCTGTTTTGAGGCTCGGCCTCTACGACACAGAACGCTGCTCGATCACCGTGTGGAGTGGGAACCGTGGTGTTCAGTTGAAGTTCATCCGACGCTGCAATCCGAACGTATGGGCCGCTTATTCCGTTAGCCGTACGGGAACGGACGGCCACGACGAGTTGCCACGTCTCGGACGATTTCTGGCGAGCGATCTGGGACGCTGGCATCGGTCGAACTTTGGCATGTTCGACCTTCGCTGGAACGACGGCTACCTTCGACTGGTCAGAGGTGACGTGCAGTTGCTTGCCGTTCCGCTCGAGACGCCGCCAGAAGAAGTTCTTTTTGACGGGAAGCTGAAATTCCGCGACGTCCGCATGTTTCGATCTGAGGCGGTCTCCGATGACATCGTCGACCAACCGGACTCACGCCAGCTGCAAAACATTCTGGCGACAGCAAGGCCGGCAGATCTTCAGTGGCAATCGACCGACGTTCCCGACGGAGCGTTCTCAAGCGACGACACAACTGGCACGGTCCGACTGGCGACAGACTCGACGTCGAAGAAATTGGCGTTGGCATTTGCTCATATCCCAAATTCGGGTCTTTGTGAAACGGTGCTCCGAGTCGACTCGATCGATCCGGGAACTGGAATCTACTTCGGTCGCCCGGACGGGTCGCAGGTTTTTCGAATCAGTTGCGTATGGGACACTGCCGGAAAAAAGCCGGCTCTTTGGTTTCAGCGAGCCGATCAACGCGAAGTAGAACGAAAGTTCGATCCCGAAGCTTACGCTGTTCCGTGGACTGGTCCAGAACAGTGGATTCGCATCGTCGCGGGGTACGGTATCACCACCGTGCAGATGAGCGTGGACGGCGAGCATTGGGGTTGGATTATGGACAACCCTGCACCAGGCGACTGGGAACGTTTCGAAACCGTCGGTGTTTTCGCGGAGCCCAACGGTGAAAGGAAAATCCAGCTTCGATCGATTTCGGTCAACGAGTTTCCGACGATCGCGGCCGCTGCTGATCAGAAACTGGTTGAGCAGATCGATGCTGCAGAACTTGGCCCCCTGGACGTATTGGACGACGGAGCCTGGCTTCATCGGATCAGTCGGCTGCAGCCGGAAGGTTTACCGTTTGCCGATTGGCGGCGAGCCTGTGCTGTCGCCACGCTTCGAGCCCGACCTCGAGCTTCGTTAGGGATATTTCTTCTTAACGGGATATTGTCATCCGACGCATTTTCAAGCGGTACTGGCCAGGTGCGTGATCCTGCAATCGCCAGGCGGATACTGAATGAAGTCGGTCAACTGGTCTCGATTCAGCACGGCAATCGAGCCGTTCATTTTCAACATCTCTATCATGAAGTCGCGCGGCGAGCAGCCGCCAATCCAGAAAATCAGCCCTCGGAATCGGCGCATTCTGAGAGTCTGGATGATGTGGTTCGTAACACAGCTTCGGAGTTAGTGAGTCTTCCGATTTACTCAAACACGTCGGTTTTGACGGCTCAGGCGGCGGCGAGACGAACGATCATCAGCCTCAACCAAACAGGTCGCCGCGCGGAAGCTCGGCAACTGATCGATGAAATTATTTTCTGGAATTCCAACGCCCACCCCAGTCGCGACTGGTGGACGCAGGTTGATTCACTTTACCCAACGCTCGCATGGGCTGAGCTTGAGGCTCACACAGGGCTCGATACCGAATCGCAAGACGCACGCATGGCAAGGCCGCGCCGCTGGAAGACGACGTTGATGCCGGAACGCCACCCGCTGGCTCAGCCAGTCAGCAAAGAAGCGTACAACGTAATGGCTGAGTTTCAGGCGGCGATCGACGGAGCCGCGTTTCAGGATGCCTGCCAGGTGATTTCATCAGCCGGTTCTGCTCATTTGATTGGGCTGTTGCCGGATTCTCAGGATTCCCAACTGCTGGTGTCTTTTCCCAACGCCGTGTCGATGGCGATGGAACGGTACCCTCAACTTCGGCAGCAGATGAACGAACGGTTCGGAGCGGTAGGTCGTTTGCGTGTGCGAGCGGCGATCGAGAATGGTGACTATCGACAGGTTGAATCCGCGACGATTCAGTTTTTTGGGACGCCAGCCGCGGCGGAGAGCGATCTGTGGCTTGGCGATCGAGCACTCTCGGCTGGCAACTTTGCTCAGGCTCGAAGTTATTTTGAGCGAGCCGTTTTAGAGTTTCGCAGGAACTCACAAATTGATACTCGAGAAGTCGCTTCGGCAACTGCTCGTTTGAAGATTGTTAAAGGACTGATCGGTGAATCCGGCGAGCAAGTCGCGACAACGGAGACGCTTCAGCCTGTGAGTTTCGGAAGTCAGACACTGACTGCAGATGAATTGACCGGGCTCGTCGACGAACTTTCCAAGGCCAGAGCACAACAGAATGCATCCGGCACGGCACGGAGTGTTGATTCGGTGGCTCCAAATGACCACTTTGTGGCTTCCAGGATTCCATCGCCAGTTTCGCACCGGATTGAGAAACGCGGACGTTACGAAGGCGACCTCGGCGAGCACGTTGGCCAGTCAGCACCAGCTGATACTGACTGGGTGTCACGACAGCTTGCCGCTGCGATCGTCGGCGACATAGCATTCTTGAATAACCGCTTCCAGGTGACATGTCTGGATCTGACGACCGGTCAGGCAAAATG
>CALGTK010000164.1 GCA_937904325.1 uncultured Planctomyces sp. | reverse complement strand
GAGTCGAGGATGATGAATGCGAACATCGCAAGGCACGTCAAAATGACCGTCATAACCTTCTGGTTGCGACGAAATACTGCAAATGGAGATGCCATTAGAGGGGTTTCCGACTGAGAAACGGTGGTTGGTTGGTCTCGGAATACAACGATCGACGGAGCCGTTTATTTTACCAAACCGGCCAGATTCGGATCGTTTGATTAGCTGATTCTGTATTAAAGAACCGGCGGAGTCTTGACACAGTGGGAAAGAGTGGGATATCGGTTCCCGCCTCCCGGTCATTCTTCCGTAGTTCGTAATTGGAGATTTTAGCCGGGGGCAGGATCGACACAAGGCCATCCCCTGACAGGCAGTTGCGTCGAGCGGAGACCTGCTGAATCGGGCTCAGAACGATTTATCCGGTAACTTTGATCTCGCGAGTTGAGAGCCTCACTCCCTCGCGAAATCTGTTGCAAACATTGATGGATTTCAGAATTTACGCGAATCCGTCGAATTTGTTCTTCAGAAGCGAACGGTTGTGGCGTCGATACGGGCCTGTTGAAACGTGAAATAAACATTGCGGTCACCTTCGAGTGACAACTGACAGCTAAAGTGGAAGGATCGCTTTCGTGGCGAAATCCAAGTCGAAATACAAAGCTCTGGTCATCGTCGAATCTCCGGCGAAGGGGCGAAAAATCAGTGGATACCTCGGCAAGGACTACAAAGTCCTCGCGAGTTTTGGTCACGTTCGCGATCTGCCCAACGGAGCGGCCGAGATTCCCAAAGCGGTCAAAAAAGAGCCGTGGTCCAGAATCGGCATCAACGTCGACAGCGAATTCGAGCCTCTCTATATCATCCCCAAAGGGAAGAAGAAGGTTGTCGACGAGCTCAAGGCTGCATTGAAACAGTCCGACGAACTCATCCTCGCGACGGATGAAGACCGCGAAGGAGAGAGCATCGGCTGGCATCTGGTCGAACTGCTCAAGCCGAAAGTCCCCACCAGCCGGATGGTTTTCGGAGAAATTACCAAGAAGGCAATCCTCGGAGCTCTTGATCAGAAACGGGAACTCGACAAGAACCTGGTCGAAGCTCAGGAAACCCGCCGCGTTCTGGATCGACTTTTCGGATACACACTCAGCCCGCTGTTGTGGAAGAAGGTCGCTCCGAAACTTTCAGCTGGCCGAGTTCAATCAGTCGCCGTGAAAGTGCTGGTCGAGCGGGAAAAAGAACGAGCCCGATTCGTCAGCGCTGAATACTGGGATCTGAAAGCGGGACTGGAAACCGGTTCGGGCGGCGGCTTCGATGCGACATTGCACACCGTCGATGGTAAACGAGTCGCCAGCGGTCGCGACTTCGACGAGAACACCGGCATGCTGAAACCGGGTGCGGACGTCGTTCTGCTGAACGGCGAACAGGCAACCGCACTTCGAGACCGCATCGAGAAAACCGACTGGAGTGTAGCGTCAGTAGAGTCTCGCGAGCAGACGCGTCGGCCTTACCCGCCGTTCACGACGAGTACGCTCCAGCAGGAATCTAACCGCAAGCTGAACATGACGGCCCGCGCGACGATGCAGGCGGCTCAGCGACTGTACGAAGAAGGCCATATTACTTACATGCGTACCGACAGTGTCACGCTGTCGAGCGAAGCGATTAACGCCGCACGATCGAGTGTCGGCGATCGGTACGGCGAAAAATTTCTCAGCCCTTCGCCACGCACATTTACTAATAAGAGCAAAGGTGCCCAGGAAGCTCACGAAGCCATCCGTCCCGCCGGCACCGAGATGAAAACTGCCGAAGAACTCGGACTGGTCGGCCAGGAATCAAGGCTGTATTCGCTCATCTGGAAACGTACGATGGCCACCCAGATGGCCGATGCGAAACTGCTGTTTCAGACGGTGACGATTGCGGCGGACGAAGCTGAATTCCGAGCGACCGGTCGACACGTTGTTTTCCCCGGTTTCTTCCGAGCGTATGTCGAAGGCGTCGATGATCCAGAAGCCGCACTCGACGACCAGGAAAGCGCATTGCCGCCGCTGACTGAAGCCGAGAAGCTGAAGCTCGACCAGCTCGAGTCGCTTAGCCACGAAACTAAACCTCCGGCAAGGTTCACGGAAGCCACGCTGGTTCGAAAACTCGAAGCCGAAGGCATCGGTCGTCCGAGTACCTACGCCAGTATTATCGGCACCATTCAGGACCGCGGCTACGTCGCGAAGCAGGGCAGTCAGCTCGTGCCAACGTTCACCGCGATGGCCGTCACGCAGTTGCTGGAGAGCCATTTCACGCAGCTCGTCGATTACAAATTCACGGCGCAGATGGAGCAGCAGCTCGACGAAGTGGCCTCTGGTGAGGCCCAAAGATTGCCGTACCTGCAGAGGTTCTACCGCGGCGAAGAAGGTCTCGATCAGCAGGTCAAAACTAAAGAAGAAGGGATCGACCCGCGGACTGCCTGCACGCTGAAACTTGAAAATGTGCAGCCGGATATCCGCGTCGGCAAGTTTGGACCTTACGTCCAGGTCGCTCAGGACGACGGCGAGACGATCAGTGTATCACTCCCCGCCGATATCGCTCCGGCCGACGTTACCGATGATCTGACAACAAAACTCATCGAGCGAAAGAAAGCTGGACCGCAGTCACTCGGCATGCACCCGGACGAAGGCCAGCCGGTTTACGTGAAGCAGGGCCCGTTCGGGACGTATCTCCAGCTCGGTGAAGATCCGGAAGGCGAAGACTCACCAAAACCAAAACGTTGCAGTGTACCCAAACACGTCGAACCGGAAGACGTCACGCTCGACATCGCGATGAGCTACCTGGCACTGCCGCGCCGTCTCGGCCAGCACCCGGACTCCGGCAACGTCGTCAACGCCGGACTCGGCCGATTCGGACCGTACGTCACAACTCGCAAGGACGGTCGGCAGGTTTATAAGTCGCTCACCAAAGAATACGACGTCTTGACCGTTGACCTCGAAACGGCCATCCAACTGTTGGCCGAAGTCAAACCGCGGGGCCCTGCGCCGCCGATCCGGGAACTCGGCAAACATCCCGACGACGAAGAGGTTATCGGCGTTTACGAGGGGCGCTACGGACCGTACGTGAAGCATGGAAAAATCTACGCGTCTCTTCCGAAGGATCTCGAAATCGAGGCCGTCACGCTCGAGCGGGCGCTTGACCTGATTGCCATCAAAGCCGCTCAGAAGGGCGTCACGACAAAGAAGAAAAAGAAGGCGACCAAAAAGAAGAAAGCCACGAAGAAAAAAGCTGCTAAAAAGAAAGCTGCCAGGAAAAAGGCATCCAAAAAGAAAGCGGCTAAGAAAGCTGATGACGAGTAGTCTGACCCGTCGACGGATTCGCTCTCCGCAGACGACGATATGAACCAAGCGTGAATTCATGGTAATTGGAAAAGTCTATCTCGTCGGTGGCGGTCCGGGTGATCCCGGCTTGATTTCACTCCGTGGCGTCGAATGCCTGAAGCTCGCCGACGAAGTCCTCTACGATGGTCTGGTTAATCCGCTGCTGTTGCGACACGCTAACGCTCATTGCGAACGGACCTGCAGAACGGACGGCCCCGATGGCCGAATCCTAAAGCAGGACGAGATCAACCAACGACTCGTTGATTCCGCATTGGCCGGCAAAACGATCGTCCGGCTTAAAGGCGGCGACCCGTTCATCTTTGGACGAGGCTCTGAAGAAGCAGCCTGCCTGCGCAAACACAGCATCGAGTACGAAATCGTCCCCGGCATCACTGCCGCAACCGCAGCAGGAGAATACGCCGGTTTTTCGCTGACGCACCGTGAATCAGTATCAATGGTGACCTTTGTCACCGGCCACGAAGCTTCCGACAAATCAGGAATCGCGTTGGACTATGAGCAACTGGCCGCGTCGCCAGGCACGCTCGTGTTTTACATGGGCCTCGACAATCTACCGCGAATCTCGCAGTCACTGCTTGATCACGGCAAACGTTTCGACACTTTGACCGCTGTCATCAGTCGAGCAACTACTCCGTATCAAAGAACGATCGTTGCGCCGCTCAACGAAATATCAGCTGCCGTCGCGAAAGCAGAGCTTCACGCACCGTCGCTGATCATCGTTGGTGATTGTGTCAAACAGCGTGACGAAATCGCCTGGTTCGAAGACAAGCCGCTCTTTGGGCAGAAGATCGGAATCACTCGCCCGGCCGCGCAAGCCGAACCGCAAATCAAGAAAGCGTTTGAACTCGGTGCGCAACCAATCCTGATGCCCGCCATCCACATTGAGGCGATTGACGATTGGTGCGAAGTCGACGCCACCCTGCAACGTCTCGATGAATTCAACTGGCTTGTCTTTACAAGCGTGAATGGGGTCGAAGCGTTCCTCGGCCGACTTTGGGAAAACGGCGGCGACGCACGACAACTTGCTGGAGCAAGGATCGCCGCAATCGGTACGTCAACGGCCGAAGCTCTCACAAAGTATCACCTGCGAGCCGACCTGGTCCCCAACGAGTTCCGCGCCGAAGCCCTCGCCAAAGCGTTGGCACCGCACGTGAGTGGGCAAAACGTACTCTGGGCACGAGCCAGCCGCGGCCGGGAAGTTCTCTCTCAGGAACTAACCAGCGCCGGAGCAATCGTCGAAGAACTTGTCGTCTACCAGAACCTGGATGTGGAATCGTTTCCGGGCGAGGCACTGGCCGCACTTGGCAATTCGCAGCTCGACTGGATCGGCCTCAGTAGTCCGTCTATCGCTCGCCGCATCGCTGACCTGCTGCCCGATTCAGCAAGAGACCAACTCGGGAAATCGCTCCGCATCGCCAGCATCAGCCCCGTGACGAGTGCGGCAGCACAGGCAGTTGGACTTCCCGTTCACGCCGAAGCGACGACCTATACCTGGGAGGGTATTTTCGAAGCCATCAAGTCAGCGTCTCGCTAAATTAATTTTCCAAATGAACGTCCTGGGATTTTGTGCCACAGAGGTCACGGAGTTGCGCTGAAGAGATTATCTCTGAGATCTCTGTGGCGAAAACTTTTCAGCCAGTCATCAAAGAAACACCCCGACAGACTCCAGAAGAGACTGCCGGGGTGTTATTGATTCAACCAGAATTCTGGTCAGCAGAGTAAGCCGCGGCTACTGCCGCAGTACTTACGCTTTGGCTTCAGCCTTCGGTGCCGGAGCTTTCTTCGCTTTTGGTGCCTTCGGTGCCGGAGCTTTGTCTTCGTACGGCGGTGGAGCTGGAGCGTCTTCGACTTTCTTGCCGCCAGCGGATGGGCTCAGCTCAGCCGCTGGAGCAGCCGGAGCACTACCGTGTCCGCCGCTGCAGTTTTTCGGAGCTGGCTTGCAGCACTTGTTGCTACCGAATGACGGTAGCTTGAGTTTTGGAAGACTTAGTTTCGGAAGCTTCAGTCCCGAGAAAAGGCCACCACTGTTACAGCATTTTGGAGCCGGGGCACAGCACTTCGGAGCTGGTGCTGGTTTGCAGCACGACGAGTTCGAGTTTCCGAAGAACAGAAAACCAGCCTGAGCCTGGGTTCCGGACAGCGCGAACGCCGCCATTGCCGCACAAACGATTGCAGTTTTTCGCATCACATCTCTCCCTGGATTGTCAGAGTCAGCGAATCCAGACAAAGGATTCGCATGCATAAAGTGTTTTGCAGCAACACTTAACGCAAACATTGCGTCTCGTGGTTTCAGACTTGCCGAGCCGCCGCCAGTCAGTGGCGAAGCGTGGCCAATGAAGATTCCAATTCTGACGGTCAAGCTGACTGCATAAACTAAGATGAATAAGGTATCTACGAGACCTGCGAAGTCAACTGTGCACCGATCAGTCACGCTCCGCTTGACGAAATGTAAGTACGCATCGGCCATCGACATGGGTCGTTCAGGACTGAAGAGCCATTTCGAATTCGGTTGGGCAAAGCCTGGCCTGCAAGCCTGCCGCTTGAGGTTCTGGCACCTGGTCACCAACATGCCGGTCCTTAATTTAACTCTCCTTTTGACCGACCATCGGACAGTGACATGCCCACTCGAATCACCAGCCTGACCGTCCGAGATATTCGCTTTCCCACTTCCCGAAATCTCGACGGCTCAGACGCCATGAATCCGGATCCGGATTACTCGTGCGCCTACGTGACGCTGTGCACCGATCATCCGGACGGGCTGGAAGGAAACGGCATCACGTTCACGATTGGCCGCGGCAACGAACTCTGCGTTGCTGGTGTCGAGGCGTTGAAGTCGCTCGTCGTCGGCCACACGCTGGAATCATTCACCGAAAACATGGGAGCCTTCTGGCGGCACATGACTGGTGACAGTCAACTGCGCTGGGTCGGCCCGGACAAAGGCGTTATCCATCTGGCAACGGCTGCGGTCGTGAATGCGGTCTGGGATCTGTACGCCAGGGTTGAGCAGAAACCACTGTGGAAACTGCTCGTCGACATGACGCCCGAGCATCTTGTGTCGTGCATCGACTTTCGATACATCAGTGACGCGCTGACTCCCGAAGAAGCCGTCGCCCTGCTGCAACGACATGACGCCACCAAGGCCGAACGCATCGCCCACATGGAGCAGGAAGGCTACCCCAGCTACACGACGTCCGCCGGATGGCTGGGCTACTCCGACGATAAGTTGCGATCACTTTGCCGCAGCCTGATGGAACGAGGTTGGACGCATTTCAAAATCAAAGTCGGCCGCGACCTTGAAGACGATATCCGCCGCAGCCGCATCATTAGAGAAGAGATCGGCTGGGACCGTCGACTCATGATGGATGCCAACCAGGTGTGGGACGTTAACCAGGCCATCGAGCACATGCAGCAGCTGGCCGAATTCAAACCGTGGTTCATCGAAGAACCCACCAGCCCGGACGACGTGCTCGGTCACGCAACCATAGCAAAGGCAATTTCTCCGATCGCCGTGGCGACTGGAGAAATGTGCCAGAACCGGGTCATGTTCAAACAGCTCATGCAGGCCGGAGGCCTCCAGATTTGCCAGATCGATAGCTGCCGGCTCGGCGGCGTGAACGAAATTCTGGCCGTCCTGCTAATGGCCGCAAAGTTCGAGATTCCAGTCTGTCCACATGCTGGCGGAGTCGGCCTTTGCGAGTACGTCCAGCATCTGGCTATCTTCGACTACGTGTCGATCAGCGCGTCGCTCGAAGACCGCCTCACGGAATACTCAGACCATTTACACGAATATTTCGTCGATCCGGTCCGCATGGAAAACGGTCGTTACATGCCACCAACCGCCGCCGGATACAGTATCACGATGACGCCGGAATCTCTGGACGAGTTCGAATTTCCCAATGGCAGCGCATGGCAGGATTGAGAGCCCGCTTGCCAAGCTGATCAAAACGTACCAGGCGCCTGGAGGCGGGCCAGGATTGATTGCTCAAGGCCGGGATCGCGGCCTTGGTGGATCCAGCCGTCGGGAGTGCTGGGGCCGATGACGACGTTCAGATCGCGTTGCAGTGGTGTGTTCTCTTGAAACGTCGAATGGCCCGGAGAGTTGATAATCAGCTTGTCGGGATGTTCGAGTTCTTTCACGACCTCAACGCCGACCAGAAAGCCTCCTTGAGCCGGCGTGATTGACATGGCGGCTCGGCGACGGATTGACTGAAAAGAGCCTTCCAGGCGGTCAGCCATTGTCACCGCGTCCTTGTGCCATGGCTCGAGCAAGCCGGCTCCGACTTTGTAGTCCGTCTCGATGATACCATCGAGTTTGCTTTCTCGCTGAATCGGCAACTGCAGCGAGTGCATGACGTCGACGGCGTTTTCCCAGACGATGTTGTAATCAGAAGCGGGTACAAACACAGGATTCTGTATGGTCTCAGGCATCGCCGAAATCTGTGGGCCGACGCAGCCACTCAGCCCGCACAAAGCGAGAACAGCGACCAGAACGGTCGCAGAATGAGGCCGACGACGAATCCACATCAAAAGGGACTTCCCTGTCCGAGACGGCTGGCGTGAAACGCCCGAGTCGACAAACTGGGCGTTTTTTTGCACAGAAACTGTGTATGCAGCTTCTTAAAGTGCGGCGGAGTGTCTCAGGAGTCGCAAAACGCCTCAATACCGGATACGTCGAGTCAGGACACTCGTCATTCCGGCGCATGTGGGAAGCCGGGCAGTTGACGAAGATTAGATGCCCGTCTGCGCGGGTATGACGTAAACGACCTGCGAAATGAACGATCGAGGCCTGTTCCTAAGCGACGTCGCGGTGCGGTGCTGCGTGGGTTTGTGCCTGGTCGATGAGTGCGATCTTCTCCAGCACGCCGTCCAGTCGACTGACAATCTGCTGCTGGAAGTCGAGTAAAGAATCGGCAACTCGCTGCGTCTCAGGCTGGCTGAGCTTCTCTGTACGCTGCTCAAATTCCTGGGCAAACTCGTTCAGCGAGATAATCGCCGCCTGTAACTCTCCGAGCAGCAGCCCGGGCGTTGTCTGCTCTTCAGCAATGGGTTCCTCTTCGGCGGCAGGGTCAACAAATCTTTGCTTTACAACGTCCATCATGGCCTGCGCACCCATCCTTCGGCGTGCTTCGAACTCTTCGATCAGGGCCTCTTCCTGGTCGATCAAATCCACAAGCTGGCGGGCGGTCAGTTCTTCAACATCCAGAGGGTTGGTCGATTCTTCCTCGGCCAGAATTTCGGAAACAGGTGCTCCATAAATTCGAGGAGCCTGCACGGGCTCCGCAGAGGTTGTTCGATGCAGAGTCAGGCTGAACGAACCGATTTCCAGTTCATCGCCGGGTTCCAGTGCCGCAGAGCGAGTCAGTCGCCCGTTCACTCGAACATTTGGCAAGTCGGCCACAGTTTCCAGCCAGACTTCCTGCCCGTCGATGTGAACGACGCTATGGACTGCCGGCATCGACTCGCCGCCGAGTCGCAAATCACACCGTTCGCCAGCTCCAATCAGGAATCGATCACGACTGACTGGCCGCAAAGGGGATTGGGTGTGGCCTCGCGTGATTTCAAACACCAGTGGACTTTTACTGCCGATTTTACCGGATTCGTTGTCCAGATTTGGATTTATATGATTCATGATGTTATTGCAGGATTAGAGTTGAGTGACGACAGGTTCTGAGCGACAGGAACTGCACCGTACTCATTTTCGTCATCACAACCGGCAGACATCAGAAAATCGCTATAGTTTTCCTGATCGGAAGCTAGTCCTTCTTTCCGATCTGTCAGCTTGTGGATGAAATCGGCTGATTGGTTCTTTGCGAAGCTCGACGATCGCCGTCCTCAAAAGTGGCGTGTGAAGGCGCGCAGCTGCAAAGAATTTGAGCCACCCCGATCTTCAATCCTTTGCGTTTTGACGGTATTGCGTGAGAACCGTCCAGCCCTATGCTGGTTTCTCAGGCTTGGGGACTCGTCCACCACGGCCAGAACTTTTACGACCGCGCCGCGATTTCTTTGACTGAGTTTTCGCCGGCTCCGAATCTGACAGGGGCACTTCCTGTCCGATCTGCTGTTTGAGCTGCATGATCCGGTCACGAAGCTGAGCGGCTCGTTCGAATTCCAGGCCCTCGGCCGCCTTCATCATCTCGCCTTCCAGCTCGTTGACGAATTCCTGTGTGACGTAATGTGTCTCGTCGGCCCCCGCGGTTTCCTGAACAAGATTGTGTGCGGCGATCTCTTCTTCGATGCCTTTTCGGATTGCCTTTTGAATGGTTTCGGGAGTGATTTCGTTCGCTTCGTTGTATGCAAGTTGGAGTTCTCGACGGCGTTTCGTTTCGTCGATCGCCTGCTGCATCGAGTTAGTAACCTTGTCCGCGTAGAGAATAACTTTCGCATTTACATTTCGAGCCGACCGACCAATCGTCTGAATCAGGCTTGTGGCGCTTCTCAGAAACCCTTCCTTGTCTGCATCAAGAATGGCGACCAGTGAGACTTCAGGCAGGTCGAGACCTTCGCGAAGAAGGTTTACGCCGACGCAGGCATCAAATTTTCCTTCGCGCAGCTCACGCAAAATTTTGACACGCTCAATCGCGTCAAGTTCCGAGTGCAGCCATTTGCAGCGAATACCCTCTTCCAGCATGTACGTCGTCAGGTCTTCGGACAGTCGCTTCGTCAAGGCTGTAACAAGGACGCGTTCGCCCGATTCGGCGCGCTGACGGATTTCATCCATCAAATGTGGAACCTGACCGCGCGCGGGAACGATGTGAATCTCGGGGTCGACCAAACCAGTCGGACGAATGACCTGCTCAACAATTTCGCCCTTCGTCTGTTCAAGTTCCCAATCAGCCGGCGTGGCCGACACCAGTAGTCGTTGACCAGGTCTTTTGTTCCACTCATCAAATTTCAGCGGGCGATTGTCGAGTGCCATCGGCAACCGAAACCCGTGTTCCACGAGGGTTGTCTTTCGAGAATTGTCACCTGCCCACATCGCTCTGATTTGTGGGATCGTGACATGCGACTCGTCAATCATCAGCAATGAATCTTCAGGAAAGAAGTCGAGCAATGTGTAAGGCGGCTCGCCCGGTTTGCGGTCAGCCAGCGCGCGAGAATAATTCTCGATGCCCGGACAGAAGCCGGTTTCCCGAAGCAGCTCGATGTCGTAACGCGTGCGAGCCTGCAGCCGCTGAGCTTCCAGCAGCTTGCCTTCCTTCTTGAAGTGTTCCAGCCGCTCGTGCAGTTCGGCTTCGATCAACAGAACGGCGGATTCGATTCTGTCCATCGGCATGACGAAATGTTTTGCTGGGTAGATGTAGATTTCGTTTTGCTTCTTCGCTTCTTCGCCGGTCAGCGGATTGATAATCGAAAGGTTCTCGACCTCGTCGCCCCACAACTCGATACGAAAAGCAAACTCTTCATAGGCCGGCCAGACTTCGATTACGTCGCCGCGAGCTCTGAACTTTGCGCGGGCCAGTTCGTAGTCGTTACGTTCGTAGTGAATGTCGACCAGCTTAAGCAGTAACTTGTCACGATCAATTTCGTCCCCCACTTGCACGGGAATCATCATGTCGAGATAGTCTTTTGGAGAGCCAAGTCCGTAGATGCAGCTCACGCTGGCAACGACGATGACATCACGACGGCTGACCAACGCACTCGTCGCCAGAAGTCGCAACCGATCGATTTCTTCGTTGATCGAGGAGTCTTTCTCGATGTAGATGTCCCGCGCGGGGATGTAAGCCTCGGGCTGGTAGTAGTCGTAGTAACTGACGAAGTACGACACCGCATTGTTTGGGAAAAACTCTTTGAACTCGCCATACAACTGAGCCGCCAACGTCTTGTTGTGTGACAGAACGAGCGTCGGGCGATTCATCTGAGCAATGACGTTAGCCATGGTGAACGTCTTGCCGGACCCGGTGACTCCGAGCAGCACCTGATCACGTTTCCCTTCTTTAATGCCGCTGACGAGTTTCTCAATCGCCGCTGGCTGATCGCCACCAGGTTCGTAATCGCTGACGAGTTCGAATTCGTTCATGAGATGAAGTTTGCTATCACAAAATAGTTGAATTACAACGATGACTCTTTACGCGGAGAATCCAGGCTTGCTCTCCATTCCTCGGGGGTCAACTCCGCGAAACTCGTGTTCCGCTGTTCCTCTGATTATTGCTGCAACTGAGCTTCGAGATTGGCTTTAAGCTGCAGTACCTGGTTGACATCCATGCCTTCCGGGCGTTTATCGAGCATCCAGTCGATGTCGACCAGCGCTTCTGAAATCCGTCCGCTGCGAATTCGCATGTCGATTCGACGAGCGCGGGTTTCGAGACTGTCAGGCTGGATTACCAGTGCCGTATCGAGGTATCGCAGGATCGAATCCAGATCACGGTCTTCTTCGGCCGCGCCCCGCAGATTGCTGAGCATTCGCAGCAGGATTGCTTTCGGAGTCGACGCTTCAAGAAAAGTCTCGATCAGTCGTTCAGTTTCCTCTTTGTCGACCTGTCCGTTCAGTCGGACTCGGATCATCGTCCGAGCCGTTTCCAGCGTTAGTGGTTCAGCATTTTCAAAGACGTCGACCAGTATTGATTCGCCTTCTTGTGGCTCGAATCTGACGACAAAGTGCCCCGGCAATCCTACACCGACTACTTTCAGGTCGAGTCTTCGTGCCAGCTCCATGTAAAGAACTGACAAGGTAATCGGCAATCCTTCGCGATCGTCAATTACTTCGTTGAGATAACTGTTCGACCGATGGTAGTAGTTGGTGCGGCTGCCGTGAAATCCTAGCTGCTTAAACAGAAATCGGTCGAGTGTTGCCAGACGATCTTTTTCTGAAGAGTCGTCAGGGATTTCGTCCTTGATATCAGCGACAAGTTGATCGACTTCCTGCAGATAAACGTCGACATCGATCTCTTCGTTGTCGATCCGCGAAAGAAGCAACGCTGCACGCAGCAGATCGAAGTCTGTGGAGTTCTTCGCAAGTTCGTCAGCAAGTTCCTGCTGCGTCCGCCGGGCATGCACAGCCACGGCAAGTTCACGCATTCGCTGTGCCCGCTGTTCAAGCAGTTTCGCCTCGCGACGCAATACCTCAGAAGTTGACAGTCCATCCGGCAAGAGCTTTTCGACCAATGCAGGATCAGCAGGGCGGTCTGCTGGCAGCGCGGCGACGGCTTCGGTAATTCGCGAAACGACTTCTTCCGACGGTCTTTCGCTGTTCAGATTGTTTCCAACGCGGAATCGCCGAAACTCTCCTTCAGTGTTTCGAAATTTGCACAGTCCGACGGATCCACTGCGCAGCCCTGAATCAGCCGACTCGATCACCAGTTTGTCGTTGACGTAACAAAGGATTCGTTGTTCCTCGATCCGGACTTTGAGATTGTTCCAGTCATTCGGAACGTAGGCCTTGTGAGCCACCTCCTGCAAAACCTTCCACTGATAAACGCTCGACCCATCGAACCGCGTCAGTCGAAGTCGACCGTTGGTTGGGTAGAAGCCATAGTGCTTGTCCTTGCCGTCAGAATGAAACACGATCCCGGCTGCACCCTCTTCTGGCGAGAATCGGACGGAAGCTGCGATTTCAAATGGGATGTCTGGCGACTTCATTGTCGAGAGGCAAAGCGAGCGTCCGCCGAATCCACTTCCCGTTTCGTCAACGCTGATGCGTCCGGCACGTTGTCGCCAGCGTGCTCCAAAGACCGTCGTCCATTCGCGTTTGTCAATCGTTCCGATCGTCGTCCAGCGAGACATCGGAATTGGATTTGGTTTTTCAAGCAGCGGTTTCAGGGCGTTTACAACTACGGCAAACCCCAGGTTTCGAGTGACCTGAGATTTCAGCGTCACAATACCGTGAACTCTTCCCTGCATGTCGAGCAGCGGTCCACCACTGTTACCTCGTTCGATCGGGATGGCTACTTGAATCATCGGCTTGCCTTCAAGTTCCCGCTTCTCCGATACAACACCGCTAACGACGCTGTGTCGAAGGCCGAGTGGATTTCCGAGAGCGATGATCTGCTCACCCTGCTTCAAAGTGTCCGAATCTCCCAGTTCCAGAACTGGCAGCTCCGTCGCGTCGATCTTCAGCACGGCGAGGTCCATCGATTTTTCGGTCGCGTGAATTGCCGTTACCGCAAAAGTTCGGCCATCAGCGAACTGAACATCGATCGGTCGAGCTTCGCCGATCACATGCAGGTTCGTCGCGATCAGGCCGTCGGCCGATACAACGAAACCAGTGCCGAGCCCTTGCTGTTTCCCGTCGCGGCCTGAAAACGAGACAACGACCACCGACTTCAGTGCCCGCTCAGCAAGAGCCGCCACAGTCGGCTCCATGTCCGATGCATCGGCCGCTGGAGATTTGACGTTGGCCTCGTCGGCGAAGCCAGACTGATGAATCAGCGATGAAATCAGAAGTAAGCCGAACGCGGCACTAATCGGTCGAAACATGAATCGCTCCGGAAATGGTAAGACCACGATAAGCTATCACCTGGAACGGCTGCGGGGGTACTCAGAAGCGAAAGTGAGCGCCCTCGCAGCAATTTTTAATGTTCGAGGAATCCCCTCTTACGTCATCTCAAGACCTCGCATCGTGCCGGTGCTTGTCACAAAGGAGTCTGTTTCGATGCCCAGTCGCTGCAACATCGAGACGTACAGGTTCGGCAGTGGGTAGTTGGTTTTGCGATCGAACGCCAGATGCTGTCCGTGCTGAAAGCCTCCTCCGGCCAACACAATCGGCATGTTGAGTGTGTTGTGGCTGCTGGCGTTGCCAAGGTTCGAGCCGAACAGAACCATCGTTCGCTCCAGCAAAGTCGATGCCCCCTCGGCAGTCTCGTGCAGCCGCTTTATGAACTCGGCCAGTGCGGAGAATTGTTCCAGTTCGATGATGCCCAATTCGGCGATTTTGTCTGGATCGCGGCCGTGGTGTGAAAGGTTGTGGTAATCGTTGGTGACGCCCGTAATTTGCGGAACGGCGTTGATACCGTTTTTGAAGAACGTGATTAATCTTGTCGAGTCGGTCTGCAGCGCGAGATACATCATGTCGTACATCAGCCGGGCCTGCCCGATAATGTCTTTTCTGTCGGTGATGTCGCTCGGCAGTTTCGCATCAACGTTGGGCTTCGGGCGGTGTTCCCACGATTCCTGTTTCAACAGTCTTGTTTCAGTCGCTCGAACAGCCGTCAGATACTGATCCAGCTTCTGACGATCTCGCCGACCCAACCGGCGATTTAGAGACTTTGCTTCGGCCAGTACAGAATCCATGATGCTCTGGCCGTCTTTCAACTGCTGAATCGTTCGTGCTTTCTCGTCCGCTTTCCCTTCGAGAAACATCTTTGAGAATACGCGGGAAGGTCGCGTCGCCGACGGGATTTCCACGCCGCTGCGAGACCATGAAAGGCCGCGTCCGGCCAGACTTAAACACAGGTAGGCGTATCGTGTTTTAACGCCGATCTTCTCTGCTGCTATCTGGTCAATCGAAATCGAGTTGCGAAAACCCGGACTGTTCGGATGAGGAATCGCAGTTAGAAACGACTTTTCGGACTGATGGCCGCCATCGACTTCTGGATGCGAAGCGCCGGAGATCACCGTGAAGCTGTCCTTTAGAGCCCGCAGTGGTTCTAGGTATGGCGTGATTTTATAATCGCGACCGGCTTTCTCGGGATACAGATTCGGAACGTGCAGCCCGAGGCCGACATTGATGGCCACCATCCGGCGAGGGATGTCTTCGGCAGGACTGTCTGCTGCGGCAACGCTTCTTCGTGAAACCATTGCGTCGAGAATGGGCAGTGCAATCGCTACGCCGCTGCTACGCAGGAATGATCGTCGATTGAGCGGATTTTCCATGATGGTTGAACCATGAGTTTTGAGTAGTGTGCGTCTCGACGCGCCCTACAGAATTGTGAATTTGTTACGGCTTCCGGAATGTCTCACTTTGTGTGATCTCGTGAATGAGTGTCCGGAAACCGTACTTCTGATTCTTGATCTGCGAAACAATGTGTTCCACGGTTTCCCGGTCTGAGAATCCGAGACTTCGTCCAAGCCCATAAGTCAGTAGTTTTTCAGTCAGCCCGCGAGCGATCTGATCTTTATTCTCAAGCAGAATCGACTTGAACTCGCGAATGTCTGCGAACTCTTTCCCGTTCGCTGTCTGACCAGTGGCGTCGACGTCGCGACCTTTACGGTATCGAACGCGAACGTTGGCATTCTTCTCGATGAATTTATTGACTCGTTCCCCGTCACCTGTAGTGCGGTACCAGTCGCGGTAAGCTCCCGTTACGTCGAAACATTCCAAAGCGAAACCGGGCGGGTCGATCTTTCGGTGACACACGGCGCACGATTGGATGTCACGATGTTTGTCGAGTTGCTCGCGGATCGTTGTTGCGCCGCGAATGTCCGGCTCGACGGCGGGTACTCCGGCTGGCGGCGGCGGAATGTGTTCGTTCATGATGTTTTCGAGCATCCACACGCCACGAACGACCGGTGAAGTATTGCTGCCGTTTGCCGTGACTTTCAGGACACTTGCTTGAGTCAGAAGTCCTCCTCGAACACTGTTAAGCGGACGTTCGATGATACGAAACTCCTGCCCTGTGACACCTTCTATTTCGTAGTGATTCGCCAGCCGTTCGTTCAGAATCAGCCAGTCCGAATCCACAAATTCCAGCAGGCTGCGATCTTCGTGCAGGATTCGTTCAAAGAACCGATGCGTCTCCTTGATCATCGAAACTTTCAACAGCTCGTCGAACTCCGGATACAGTGTTCGGTCGGGTTCTGTGAAACTGATGTCGCGAAGGTCGAGCCACTGGCCGGTAAAGTTCTCGGTGAACGCAGCAGATTCTGGATCAGCCAGGAGTCGCTCGACCTCGGCTCTCAATACCGGCGGCTCGTGAAGTTTGTTTTCGGCTGCAAGAACCAGGAGTTGCTCATCCGGCTGGCTGCTCCAGAAGAAGTAAGACAACCTTGATGCCAGAGCCTCGTCGGAAATCAGCTTTGAATCTGCGGTCACCGGCTCCTCGAGAAACAGAAAACCTGTTGAGCAAAGTATGCTTTTCAGACCGAGTCGTAACGCATCCTCAAATGGTCGCCCAGCGTCGAGCGCATTCGTGACGTGTGTCAGGTGACGGGCAACTTCTGTGTCCGCAACCCGCCGGCGGTAAGCACGCGGAAGTAACTCATCCAGAATTTGCTTTGCATCTTTGATACCGGCCGTCTCCATATCGATATCACCCAACAAAGCTGTACGACTTAGCGGCGGCCATGGTTCGAGCGGACCTTCTACTGAAATGTCGCCGATGACGATTCCAGGACCGGTCCATTCCTGATTCTTACGGCGGCTGTTTCCAATGCCGTACGGCTTAGGGTGAAACGTATCGCGATAGGCAATGCGGTCTTCGAATTCGATGACGGTCATCTTGTTCGGTGGAAGATCGTAATGGCCGACCAGATGCTTCTCGCGGCGACCAACGATGACGTCTCCGCCGTGAATGCTCATCGTGACTGGCGTGTCACTTTGGAACGCCTTCGCATGAATCTTCACGCGGTAGGTGCCCGCCGTTTTCGCAATGAAAGTTCGGAACGATGACGGACAGTAACCGCTGTCGAAGAGAGCGACTCCATCTTCCGTCTGACGAAACTGCGTGGCGATCTTCTTCTGGACGTCGTCGCTCAATGGAAATGTCACGTTCACTCGGGGTGGTTCTTTGTCTGGCCCGAAAACGACATCGAGCGCTGCATCAGCGGTTTCCAGATACGCCTGCATTAACTCGGTCGAAACGGCCAGCGCGTCGCCGTTGTTGTCGAAGCCGTTTGCCGATGCATCTTCTGGCAGGATGGCCAGCAGTCGAGCGTCGATGCCAAACAAATCGTTGATGGTGTTTTCATATTCGACTCGGTTCAGGCGTCGCAGTACGACTTCGCGCGTCTGTGCGTCGGCCTTGATCAGCGATCGACTGGCTGCATTTGCAAATGTCGATCGCTCCTCGCGACCTGGCTGGTCGGCCCCTTTGGGTGGCATTTCTCCCCGAGCAACTCGATCGTATATCTGAGTCCAGAATCGGATTGAACCGTCATCGCCCAACGACGGACTCAGTGGATCGACGCTGAAGTCCGCTTCCGGATTCGACCCTGAGTGACATTCAAGACAGTTCTTTGTCACAAATCCGACACTGGTTTCTGACATCAGGACGTCGTCAGCGGTGGCCAGTGTAGAAGACATGCCTAGACGTAATGCCACAAGCGCGGCTGCGGCAAAGAGTTTTATCGGTCGAGCAATCATGAATTCATGATACCCGGAAGCGACGTTTCAGCGAATCAAGACGCCAATCAAATCCGACGAAGGCGGCTAACCTTCGTTGCGAATTGAATCAGAATTCTGTCGAGATGTCCGACTTTGCTCGTGATCAGTCCGCGGAAGCATGTGAGGTTTTGGTAGACCATTGAGATTGGCCTCTTCAATGCGCATGACCTGGATGCCGATCTGGTCGAGCCGTTGAGTGACCTCGTCCATTCGCTGGTCAACGGTCTGGCGAAGCTCCTGAGACGTTTGCTCCATGCCGGCGGAAATTAGAATCACGATGCCCAGGAACAGAAACATCTGGCCGATCGTCGCCCCCAGCCAGCCGTACGGCGCGTAGCTCGCCGGTCCGCCAAAGTAGGACACGATGACCCCGCACGTGCCTGCCGTCAGACAGATGATCCCCAGGTAGGCGAATATCTGGCCGACGAAGTTGTACCAGCCGCCGGATACCGGGTCTGCTGATGTCTGATTCGTGGATGCAGCCGCCATCGTGGGCTCTGGATCTCGCGCTGACTGATGCGTGGAATCCATTCGATGATTCATTTCGGAACGTGACGGGATTGGTTCATTGAATCCGGTCGGCGCTGTGTGTGTTGATCGGTCGTTGCCGTCTCGATACTCGCTTCCAGGTGCTGTCGTGGCAGGTACTGGGAAACTTGCTGCCAGACCCGCGGCAGGTGTCACTGTGTCGGTGGAATGTTCCTCGACTGCTGCAGTACGAGCTTCTGTAAGCTGAGAGACGCGAGCCATGATTTCACGAGTCAGCCGATCCAGTTCGGCAGAACTCGCTGACGAAACTGAATCGGACGTCGCAACAGATTTCGATTCGTCGTGCTGAGCTTTGTCGTTCACGGCAACCACCTTTTCAGTTGCAACTTCGCCTTCAGACGACGAGTCAGTCGACTCTGTTCCGGCCTGCTTCGCAGACGGTTTCGCCATTGATAACCACTCGGGTTCCGAGTCAGACTCAGGCGAACTGGTGACAAAAGTGCGTTCGTCGATCGTCTCAGGATTTCGCGTATCTTCAATGCTGTGAGCCGCTGCCGAAACACCCGTTTCCTGAGTGACTGCCGATCCCACGGGGCCGGCTTTTTTGTGACGCGATTCGAGTTCCACCGACACTTTGCCCGTAGCCGTAGTCACCATAGTGTCTGCGGCGATACCGGTCTTTTTCGGGGGGCCGTAGGGGTCTAAAAAGTGACCTTTCGCCCAGCGATCGAGCAATTGCCGAGCTTCTTCCGCTCGCGTGTCCGGACCGGAATCAGGCGCGACGTCCACGGCTGGGAGATTAGTCGTTGCGCCAGCAGCTCCGCCGAGAACGAGTCCGCAATTCGAACAGCTGACTCGTCGATTATCCGCGCCGACCTCAGTCGCCACGTCGCTCTGGCAAACGCTGCACCACATCCGTGTGTTCCGAAAACAGCCGATAATTGCTGCAAAATAAGGGACTATCCAAGTCCAGAAGATCGTTCAAGGCGTGTTTTTTAGCTTGCACGACCGCGTCCGCACAAGACCGGATCCCGGATCTGCCGCCTGTTCTGATCACTCGTCATGCCCCGATTCCGCGGATTCGGTATGTAGAGTTGAGATTCATGCTGAAGTTCGACAGCAAAGTTTTCATCCTCGCTGCGGAATCTGACAAAATTTCAGTAGTAACGGTCGACTTCTGACCCCATAGAAACGATTTCTCGCGCCGGATTAGCAGTTGATCGTTTCATCCCTGCGGATTGGAGGACTCGACCGTGAAAATGCCCGTCGAAACGAACGCCTTGTGCCTGATCGTTGCCGCCATTCCAATGCTTCACGGCCTGGACCGGGACTTCGTCGATCCGTCAATTCTGATGACAACCGCGTGGCTGCTCGCCGTCACTTTCGCGGCTTGCCATTTGCTCCGCCGGAACAACGACCGAGGCACCACTGCCGGCTGCTGAACATCAATCGACGATTGGCTGAACAAAAACAGGGAGCGGATCATCGAATGACCTGCTCCCTGTTGCTGAATTTGTTTCAACATCAGCGATGTATCGTTCGCTGATCAGATTCCATCGATCTGCGTGAGCTGGAACGGTGTGAGTATGAATGACTCGTCGATGGTTTCGAGGTCGAGCGTGGTGTCTGCTCCTTCGCCGGTAACGCCGAGGTCCGTTTCGGAATCGCCGTCCAGGATGTCGTCACCCTGATCCCCAATGAGGGTGTCATCGCTGCTGCCGCCTGCCAGCGAATCGTCACCGTCGTTGCCACGAAGCGTGTCCGATCCGCCGTTACCATTCAAAGTATCATCGCCGTCGTTTCCTGAGATGCCGTCACGGCCCGATCCGCCAGAGACTCGATCGCTGCCGTCTCCGCCGACGATTTCATCGTCCCCGGCCTGACCGTTTAGAACGTCGTCGCCGTGGTCACCGCGGATCGTGTCATTCCCTGACTGTCCGTTGATCAGGTCAGCATCACGACCCCCGTCTGCGACATCGTCGCCAGACCCGCCGGAAATCGAATCGCGTCCGAAACTGCCGTCGAGTGAGTCGTTGCCTGAATTGCCGTTCAGGTTGTCATCTCCGAATCCGCCTCGCAGCGTGTCATCTCCTTCGTTGCCGACAAGTGTGTCGCCATCAAGGCCGCCGGAGATGCTGTCGTTGCCGAGGCCGCCAGTGATTG
>CALGTK010000163.1 GCA_937904325.1 uncultured Planctomyces sp. | reverse complement strand
CCGGCGTAGACCGGCGAAAATTCTGAAACGCCGACCGTGCTGAATTTCCTGACGCGACGTCTCAGCGGATTCCGGTAGAGTTGCTCAAAATGCAACAGTTTGAGACTCTATCGGCACTCTTTTGGCAGAATGGCTTTCAGTAACCCCATTTCCGGCTACGTAATCACCGCAACTTAATTCGACGCGACAGTTCACCAAAGTCAGTTCTGACATAAGTCAAGATGTCAGTTGCAGGACGATTTCGAGCTCTTCATTAACGCCGGGCTGAACACCGACAAGTTCCTTTTCACGAAAGACTTCGCACATGCGTATCGCCGAGTTCGTAGAGACAAACTTCCGAGCTATTTTCGTTTGGGGCGTTGCCGGGTTAGTCGTGGTCGGAGTTGCCGCCTGTGCAGTGTTTGGTCCGCACGCATTGTGGCCGTGGGTTGTGCTGGGGCCGATGATCATTCTGGGCTTCATCGATATGACTCAGCCGCAGCAGGCGATTCGACGGAACTATCCGGTCCTGGGACACGCTCGATATTTTCTCGAACTGGTTCGTCCTGAGATTTACCAGTACTTCATCGAAAGTGATAAAGAAGGAGTTCCTTTCGACCGTGAAGATCGTTCACTGGTTTATCAACGAGCCAAGAACGTTCGAGACACAACGCCTTTCGGAACGAAGCTCGATGTATACGAACCGGGCTACGAATGGGTGAATCATTCACTCGCGGCCAAGCATATCGATTCCAGCAATATGCGAGTGACGATCGGCGGCCCGGATTGCAAGCAACCATATTCGTTGAGCCTGCTGAACATTTCGGCGATGAGTTTTGGTTCGCTCAGTATGAACGCGATTCTCGCACTTAGCCGAGGCGCTAAGAAGGACAACTTCGCACACAACACGGGCGAAGGTGGCCTGAGCCCTTACCACCTGGACGGCGGAGGTGACCTCATCTGGCAGGTCGGTACTGGCTACTTCGCCTGCCGCGGAGACGATGGACATTTCTCGCCTGAGATCTTCAAGGAAAAATCGGCCCTCCCAAATGTGAAGATGATCGAAATCAAACTTTCGCAAGGAGCCAAGCCCGGTCACGGCGGCATCCTGCCTGCCGCGAAAGTGACGCCTGAAATCGCAAAGATTCGCGGCGTGCCGATGGGGGAAGACGTTCTTTCTCCGCCGACGCATAATGAGTTCTCGACGCCACGTGGACTATTGGAGTTTGTCAAGAAACTGCGGGATCTCAGTGACGGCAAGCCCGTCGGTTTTAAGCTGTGTGTCGGGAAACGACGAGAGTTTCTGGCGATCTGCAAGGCCATGGTTGAGATGGACATCGCCCCAGACTTCATCGTAGTCGACGGTGGAGAAGGTGGAACGGGCGCCGCGCCATTGGAATTTTCTAACCACATCGGTGCACCATTGGTCGAAGGCCTGATTTTTGTACACAACGCTTTGACTGGTTACTCGCTGCGAGACAAGGTCAAGATCATCGCCAGCGGTAAAGTGACCTCTGGATTCGGGATGCTTAAACGCCTGGCTATCGGAGCCGACGCCTGTTACAGCGCTCGTTCCATGATGATGGCTATTGGCTGCATCCAGGCACTCAAGTGCAACAGCAACCACTGCCCGGTCGGCGTCGCTACCCAGATGAAACATCTGATGGCTGGTCTGGACCCGACTGATAAAGCAGATCGAGTCGCCAGTTATCATCACGAAACGGTCAAGAGTCTTGCAGAAATGATCGGAGCACTCGGACTGGATTCGGCCGAGGACTTGAGACCTTGGCACGTCATGCACCGCATCTCTTCTAACGAAACAAAGCACTACGGAGAGCTCTACAACTTCCTCCGGGGTGGAGAACTGCTCGCGGATGAACTCCCACCGGAGTACGCTCGTGCGTGTGCGTCCGCCTCGGCGGAAACCTTCGGTCATAGTGCTTCGTAGAATTCTTTCTCACATCACCACGCAAGCTTCATCAGCCACCGTGCACGTTTCCGCACGGTGGCTGTTCTTACTTTGGCAGGTCGACGAAGTTAGATGGCTGCAAACCTCACCATCAAATACTACCTCGCCGAAGAAGCGTATCGTCGTGCGCAAACCAGCGAAGAACGACTGCGACGCCTTGAGGTCATGCTGCAGGTTATCCCAAAACACAAAGGGACGGATCATCTTCAGGCGGCAATTAGAGCGAGAATCAAAGAGGCGCGAGCGGAAGTCCAGGCCGAACGCTGCGCTCCGAAACAGGGGCGAACATTTCGCATCCCTCGTCAGGGGGCTGGTACGGTCGTCGTGATCGGTGGGCCAAACTCCGGCAAGTCCAGAATCGTCGGCGAGTTGACTAACGCACAGCCGGAAGTCGCAGATTACCCATTCACGACTCGAGAACCGTTCCCGGCCATGATGTCGTGCAATGACGTCCTGATTCAGCTTGTTGACACTCCGCCCGTTAGCCAGACGCCGATCGAACCGTACCTTGTGAACTATGTGAGAACGGCCGATCTTGTCGTGCTCGCGTTCGATGGAAGTTCAGACGACGCTCCGGATGAGACCTTGAATGTATTTCAACAGTTCGATGCGAGGAAGACGCTGCTCAGTCAAAATACGTGTTACGACGAGGACGACTTCACAAAACTGCGAGTCCAAACACTTCTCGCTGTCACTCGATCCGACGATGAAGACTCGGCAATACGGGAATTCCTCCTGAAGGAGAACTGGCCACGAGACATCCCCGTCATCCACACTGAACTGCAGAATCAAAGCTCATGCGCCGCTCTGCGCTGTGCGATCTACGATTCGCTTGGCTTGATTCGGGTCTATACGAAAACTCCCGGCAAGACGGCTGTCTACGAAGAACCGTTTGCGATCCCGTCCGGCTCGACGGTCGATGTCCTGGCCGAACGAGTGCATTACGATTTCGTCGAGCGACTTAAATTCGCCAAAATCTGGGGGGAAGAAGGGCACGACGGGCAGCAGGTCGGACGCGATCATGTTCTCCACGAAGGTGATATGGTCGAACTTCACGCCTGAGGTGGAACGGCATCGCGACATATCCCTCTAATCGGTCGTACGAACACCACCCTCGTCCAAGCCGAACACGAGGCTCGTTCGCGAATCCTCGCCGCAAGGCTCGTTGAGTTTGAATTAGTACTCTCAGGGGCACATACTCGCACGCGTCGTCGTGGATGTGCTGAAAGATTACGGTGTCACGAATCGACGATTAAGGAGTTGGGCAGGATTTTCGTCACGAAATTCCGGACCTCACGCGAAACGAAACTGGACGCACCTCACACGACTGATCTTTCATGACGTGGACAAACAAGGCGGCAACAGGCCGCAGAATTAATGTGGCGCTGTGGACAGGTTGGCAACGTCGGTTGATGTTTCGCACAAACGTCACCGCTCAAAACAGACAACGAGTCGGTCGGTCTTTTCTGAACCTGTCGAGACAGGCAGGTGGAGCGAGTTCTCTACCCGCCCCTTCTGTCCGGCTTTTTATGGTGGGTGCCGTTTTCATTAAAATCACACGATTCGCATCCCAGTGTTCACTGGACGTTGTTTCCGAAAGGGATTGGGAACGGTGTCGATCTTCAGGAAAAGTCGGCATGTCTGTTCGTCGATAGATGTTTGAATCAGGCGGTCGGAAGTCTTCGTATGGTCTCTCGAAAAGTCGCAACACAATTTAGTTGGCAGTGTTCAATCCTGAAATTAATGCAGAGCCGTTCTCTATCTTCAGATTTGTCTTATGTTCAGAATTCGCTTTCGATATCAAACCGGCCAGCATTTTCAGTGACATCCTGCAGCCGTGTAAGCAACTTATCGTAGCAAAGTCAGATAGTGCTTAATCTGCTGACTGGGCAGTTTAGCTTTTTCTTTTCTCGTTGAACTTTAGACTCTTATCTACAATTCACCACGCCACTTCACACAAGGAATGCAAGCCGATGAAAGCGTCCGATCTATTTGTAAACTGTCTCGAAGAAGAAGGCATCGAATACATCTTTGGAATTCCGGGTGAGGAAAACGCTGACTTCATGATCTCTTTCGAAGAGGTCGATACGAACATCCAGTTCATCTTGTGCCGTCACGAGCAGGGTGCTGCATTTGCTGCAGAAGTCTATGGTCGCCTGACAGGGACGCCAGCCGGGTGTCTGGGAACACTGGGGCCTGGCGTGACGAACCTGCTGACCGGTGTCGCCAATGCCAACATGGACCGGGCTCCGATACTGGTGCTGACCGGTCAGGGGAGTTCGGAACGGCTGCATAAAGAGTCGCACCAGATCATGGATGCGATTGCGATGTGTAAGCCGGTCACCAAGTGGGCTCAGATGGTTTACCACCCGGACAATATTCCCGAGATTGTTCGAAAGGCTGTTCGATTGGCACGCTCTGAAAAACCAGGTGCGTGCATGATCGATTTTCCGGAAGACATTGCCAAGATGGAAACGGCAGTTAAACCTATCGAAGTGCGTCGCTTCCGGCGTCCGGTTGCCGATGAAAAGATCATGTATCGCGCGTGGGAAGCGATCAAGAATGCCAAAAATCCGATTATTCTGGCTGGAAATGGCTGTGTGCGCAAACGGGCCAGCGAGCAGCTTCGTCAGTTTGTCGAAAAAACCGGCATTGGCGTGATTAATACCTTTATGGGTAAAGGCTCTGTCGATATGGATTCGGAACAGTGCAGTTTCACGATCGGGTTGGGAGCGAAGGACTTCCCGGCCATTGCGATCGAGAAGTCTGACCTGGTTCTGACGCTGGGCTACGATATGGTCGAGTACCATCCGAAATTGTGGAACCCAGGTGGTAAAAAGCAGGTTGTCCACTGCGACTTTATTCCGTCAGAAATCGATGAAAACTATCGCATCGACGTGGAAGTTGTCGGTGATCTGGCGCACACAATCTGGATGTTCAACGAACAGTTGAGTAAACACGGTGCCGACAATCTCGATTACGATCACAGCCACACTCGCTGGTGTCGTGAGGAGATGATAAAGGATTTTGAGCTCTACAAGGACGATGAGACCGTCGGGATAATCAAGCCGCAAAAGGCACTCTGGGATGCACGGCAGGTCCTGGGGCCGAATGACCTGCTGCTGTCTGACGTGGGAGCACATAAAATGTGGATCTCCCGCTACTACCAGTGTAACGAGCCGAATACGTGCCTGGTTCCCAACGGATTCTGTTCCATGGGATTTGCTCTGCCCGGTGCCATGGGCGCCCACTTTGTGGACCCGAATCGCCGGATTCTCTCCATCTGTGGCGATGCTGGCTTCCTGATGAATGTGCAGGAGATGGAAACGATTAAACGTTACAACTGCGACAACGTCACAGTCATGGTCTGGGAAGACATGGCGTACGGTTTGATTGCCTGGAAACAGTGGGGGCACTTTGGCAAGCATACCAAGCTTGACTTCACCAATCCCGACTTCCTTAAACTGGCCGAATCATTTGGCTGGAATGGATTCCGATGTGAAAACAGTGCTGATCTGCAGGCAACTCTGGAAGAGTCATACACGACTCCTGGTCCAAGTCTGGTCACAATTCCGATAGACTACGCGGAAAACAAGAAGTTGACTGAGCGGATGGGGAGCATCGATATCCCGATGTGATTTTTCGGTTGACTCCGAAGAGAATAACAAGCTGATCCAACGTATGGGTGAGCTGATCTCATCGATCTAATTGAGATCTTTCCCTTTCGGGTAGCACTGATCTGACGAAGCAACGCAGCGTGCGGGAGAACTTCTCCCGCACGCTGTTTTCGTCAATCGGCAGCTTTCACGATCCTCTTTTGGCGTAGTGGTTGCGAGAAGACTCTGGCCTTCGAGTTTGCTCGCAACTTCTTATCTTTTGTCATCGGGTCTTCGGATCTTCGTCGGCTTCCGCCGGGAGCCCCTTGATCCACTCCGCGAACAAGGCTACGGCCCGTTTGTCAACCAGCGTCGTTGCTAATTGTGGCATCTGTCCTCGTCCGCGACGAGCCATCCTCTGCAGGACGAGTGATCGTTCGGGTGAGCCTGGAGCAACGAGTTTCGCGTTGGCGATGCCAAATCGGTCGTGTAGAGGATCGGCGTCGATCAGATTCTGTTTTTCAGTCGTTGTACCGAAGGAGAGAATCATCTGCGAGTTTCCTCCACCAGCTGCAACGTGGCACTGAGCACAGTTTGCATGCAGGTATGACAAGGCTCGGTCTCTCAGGGATTCCGAATCGGCATACGGATCGGCCAGGCGGGGATGATCGTCCGCAGTGAACGAAGTGTTCTTCCCACCCTTTCGCTTCAGCTTGAAAAATCCGAGGTGCTCAAGAGTCCGGAGTTGATTGTCGACAGCCCCGCCGACGGATGCGTAGTCGTGGTCGCGATTCATTTGCGGGGTCGATAATCCGAGTACGTAGTTTGCCGCTCGACTGTGGCAGACCATGCACTCGACTCGGCTGGGGTATCGCCATTTACGATCAACTTTCGTTCCGTCAGTCGACTGAACTTTGAAGTTGATGTCCAATCCAGCCTTGTCGACGAGAGTTGCGTCTGTCTGCCCATTGTTCCAGCGGTACGAGTAACCAACCCATTCTTTGTTCTCGCGGTGCAGAAAACGGGTTTCAATCCAGCGTCGCGAAGTCGCGTCGCCTTCAATCATGTCGACTGCAAACGATTTGATGAGCACTGTCTGTTCGGGAAATGCCCAACCTCGACTCCCACCCGCTGAAATTTTCGGCGTTGCATCGACCTTGTCTGCTTCGTGTGGAACTGCAAAGAATCGCGTCTTGTGAGCACCGTCTGACCATAGTGGCGAATTCACGGAGTAGGGGATCACTCCAGGCTGCATCTGATGTCTGGCAACATCTGCAAACAATCCACTTTCGCTGAGTTTCTTTGGAAAAGATTTTTGCGTCGAAGGCTGATCATTAACTTTAAGTGTGTAGAAACCACCCTGTTCTTTTCCCCGGTGGTCTGTGATCAGCAGCTCGCCGTCGGCATCCAGACCGAACGAAGTGATCTGCATCGTTGTGTCGGCGATCTCGTGATGCCACACAACTTTCACACCGTCGTGTTTTCCCGCCCAGATTTTTCCTGTCGAGTAGTCACCGTAGATGTACGCTCCCTGGAGCTGAGGGTATTTCGAGCCGTGGTAGACGACGCCGCCGGTTAAGGAACGCGACTCAGAATGCGAATGCTCAAATGTTGGCTTCACGTGGGGGTGCGGGCCGGCTTTGCGTTCCAGATAAAACGGGTGGCCGCCTTCGAAGACACTCCAGCCGTAGTTGTCACCCTTGTTTACCTTGTAAACCTGTTCCCACAGATCCTGACCGTTGTTTCCTACCCAGATGTGGCCGGTCTTCGGGTCGGTTGTGATCCGCCACGGATTTCGTAATCCGTACGCCCATGTTTCGGAACGAATCCCTTTCTGCCCGACGAACGGGTTGTCTTTCGGAACGGAGTACTCACGGCCTTTATCGGGATGGTCGACGTCCAGTCTCAACACCTTCGCCAGCAGATGGTCGAGGCCCTGGCCCGTGAGGTTGGTATCGGAGTCGGACGTTCCGTCACCCGTCGTCACGTAAAGCATTCCGTCGAGGCCAAACGTGACGGCCGCACCATTGTGGCCGTTGGTGTCCCATTCGAGGATGACTTTCGCCGAATCCTCGACGAGTGAAAATGGAGCCTGACGCTGCATAGCGAAACGAGTCACTCTACACGTTTTCTGAGCCTCTTTCGGCAGAGCTTTATTCGGGCCGTTGTGCCCGAGGTAAAAGAATCCGTTCTCTGTGAAGTTCGGATGAAAGCAGATGCTGTATGCCGGGTCGTTTACAGAGAAAAGAACGTCGAATTCTCCAGCGGCGACCTGAGTGGGAGACGCATGGCAAACTCGGAATTTCTTCTCCGGGCGATGGTCATGGATAAAGATCAACCGGTCGCTGTCCGGTTCGGTCGTCACGAAGATCGGCCAGTCTACCTGCAACTTTGGAAGGGATCGCACGGCACGATACGGCAACGGAGGTTCGGGTGACCCGACGACCCGCGACGTCGTCATCGGAATGTGATTCTTGATTCCGAAAGGCTTTGTTTCGTCAGCGTTTGCCGGCGGCGCGAAAGAGGCTGCTGCCACCAGTAATGCCAGTGTCGCAGTTTTGCCTGGCACGAAGATGGAGTTTGAAAACCGATTCACTTTGCACATGAGCGAGCCTTGCCTTGAAGTTGGGTCTTCAAATTCAGGCTGGCAGTATACCGAGAGCAGACCTCACGACGGAAACGACGGCTCGGGTCACTTGAATTTCATTGCCGTGTCGCGAGAGCTGTTATGAAGATCGCTGTCACAAACACAAGAGGATGCGCGACGAGTTTCTGCTCTGGTTCGAGTTCGTTGACGAGGTCGTGAATGTCAGGATCTTAATCTCGCGAGATCGGACTCAATCGTGGGGACAGTATAGCCATCAGCTTTCGCGGGACCTGGCGAGGTTGTGATCGAGGTTTCCGTCATGATTGCGCCGCCAGGACACAGGAGACCGAACGACCACACTATGAAGTTTGTTTGGAAGTGACTCATCGCTGCTCGCCTTAATCGAAAATCGCAATGAGCCGTTGAAGCATTGATTCACTGAATTACATGCTAACGTGGCATCCTTTATTTAAATGTCGCTGGTTGATTTTCAGTACAGACTGAACGGCCATAATGTAACGGTTTGATCAAATTAAACGGTGAGGGGGGTTTGTTTATCAGGCCGAAGTTTCTGCTTTAGCAGAACGACCGCGGGGAGAGCCGGGGAAACGGGACGGTCGCAGACCGACTGCGTCTTGCACAAACAAATGCCCGCTGATATGTTGATATACTGAATTTGATTGGCTGGCGAAGTCTGCATACCGGAGACAGACACTCAACCTGCCGCTTGCAGATTTATCAGCACACCTGTTTGTCCCTCCTGAATACTCCCGCCGCTTTTCATTCTGCATCTGCTGCTTAGTTGTCAAAGTAGTGCCATGCTGACTGGAACAAAGCACATGGAGCCATCCTGATGACACGTTCGGAAACTTTGCTGACTGGCCTTCTGGCATTCTTTGTTGCAGCTCCGGCAATATTCGCCGAGCAGATCGAGCCGCGAGGACTCGGTGATCCCGGTGTTCTTAATTCATTACGAATAGAGCCTGAAGCCGCGGAAGGACAATCCGGGTTGATCATCCGAGGCCGTGACGCACGGCAACAGTTAGTTGTCACGGGCGAGTATTCATCTGGGCAGTTTCGCGATCATACTCGTTCCGCAAACTACACCGTCGATCCGGCTGGGATCATCGAAGTCGCTGCTGACGGCATGGTTTCGCCGCTTAAAGATGGAGTCGCTTCTGTCAAAGTCGTTGCTGACGGAAAAGAAACGACAGTCGCAGTTCACGTCGAAGGCGTTGCGAATCAGATTCAGATCAACTTCAAGAATCAAATCGTTCCGATCTTTACGAAGCTTGGGTGTAACTCTGGGGGCTGCCATGGCAAGGCGAGCGGCCAGAATGGGTTTAAGCTTTCCCTGCTTGGTTTTTATCCGGATGAAGATTTTGAGTACCTCGTCAAGGAAGCTCGCGGTCGTCGCCTCTTTCCAACATCGCCTGCAGAGAGCCTGCTTCTGCTGAAGGCAACGGGAAAGTCGCCTCACGGCGGTGGTAAGCGAATGGAAGAGGGAAGTTACGAATACCGTATGCTCTACCGCTGGATCGAGCAGGGGATGCCGTATGGTAGCCCTGATGATCCACATGTGGTCGGCATTGAATGTATTCCTGCTCAGCGGTTGATGGATCGCGGAGCCGACCAGCAGATTACTGTCGTAGCAAAATACAGCGATGGTTCGTCCGAAGACGTCACTCGAATGGCACTTTATGAAGCCAACGATTCAGAAATGGCCGAAGCAACTGAAACGGCTGTCATCAAGACACTCGACCTCGCTGGTGAGGTTGCCATCATGGCTCGCTACCAGGGCCAGGTTTCAACATTCCGTGCAACCATTCCTTTGGGGGCGGACACTTCCGGAGTACCCGCCCCGGTAAATTTTGTGGACGAAGCAGTCTTCTCGAAACTGAAGCTTCTGGGTATCCCACCGTCAGACCTGTGTGACGACGCTACATTCCTTCGCCGAGTTCACATCGACGTAACTGGAACAACGCCAACGCAGGACGAGGTTCAGACATTTCTCGCTGATCCATCTGCCGACAAGAGAGAGAAACTTGTCGATCGACTGCTCGAAACGGAAGCGTACGCCGACTACTTTGCAAATAAGTGGAATCTCGTCCTTCGAAATAAGAAACGCCGCGCCGAAGATCTAGCGGCGACCTACTCGTTCTACCGTTGGATCTGGGAAAGCCTTTACGAGAACAAACCGTACGATGAGTTTGTTCGGGAAGTCGTCACCGCCTCTGGTGAATCGTCAACTAACCCGGCAGTCGTCTGGTACCGTGAAGTTGACCAGGTCAACGAGCAGGTCGAAGACACTGCTCAACTTTTTCTCGGGCTTCGAATTCAGTGTGCAAGGTGTCATCACCATCCATTCGAAAAATGGAGTCAGAACGATTACTACGGCTTCTCGGCATTTTTTACGACTGTTGCGAAGAAGAATGTTTATGGCGCCATCAAAACTCAGGCCGACAAACGCGTCTTCCACAACGAGAAGGTAGCACAGGCACAAAATCCACGCACGAAGGAGAACCTTAAACCAGCCGGTCTGGGCAGTGACGCTCTCGAAATTCCGGCTGAGCGTGATCCTCGACACTACCTCGCTGACTGGATGGCTCGTGAAGACAACCCATTCTTTGCACGAGCTCTGGTTAATCGGTACTGGAAACACTTCTTTGATCGTGGCATCGTCGAACCCGAAGACGACATGCGGGAAACGAACCCACCGTCAAACCCGGAGTTGCTTCGGGGATTGTCGCAAAACTTCGTCAAGAATGGCTTCGATCTGAAATGGCTTGTAAGAACGATCTGCAACTCAAGAACGTACCAGCTCAGTGCCTTGCCGAATGATTACAATTTGAAGGATAAGCAGAATTTCTCTCGGTATTATCCGAAACGTTTGACGGCAGAAGTTCTGTACGACGCGTTCCACCAGGTGACTGATTCGACTCAGGCATACAGCGGTCTTCCGACTGGCACCCGAGCGGTTCAACTACCGGACGCGTCGATCGGCCCGTACTTTCTGAAAGTCTTTGGGCAGCCACAGGGGGACACCGCCTGCGAATGTGAACGTTCCCAGGAAGCCAATCTCGCTCAAAGTCTGCATCTCCTGAACAGTTCGGAAGTGCAGACGAAAATCAGTTCAGGCGCAGGTCGAGCGTCTAAACTGTCGGCCGACAAAGAACGTGCTCACGATGACAAGGTTCGCGAACTTTATCGGTGGGCGTACGCTCGCCAGCCGAAGGATGATGAATTGAAGATCGCGATGGCCCATATTAAGAAGCACGATGCAAACACGAAAATCGCGTACGAAGACATCGTGTGGGCGCTGATCAATACGAAAGAGTTTTTGTTTAATCACTAAAGATATGGCTCTGGGCTGCGGTCAACGGACTGCGGCCTGATTTTTCCCACCAGAGATTTTCCCGCCAGGTTACCCCGCATTTACTTCTTCGGCAACGTCTGGATTATTCCAGCTGAAGTTGTTCACCTCGTTTCAGTTTTGAGATATTCCGCAGTCGCACAAAGCCAGATGATTACGCCATATTTGTATTTTTATGGTTGGCGATGAACATTATTTCGGCCGAGTGTCTGCCAATTTTCAAGAGGGCAGTCTGATGCACTTTTGTGCTATTGCGCCACGTTGTCTCGCCGTCACCTTCTGCGCTGTGATGGCTTTCTGTCTGAGTAGTACCAGCAGTTTGGCTCAGTTGCCGCAGACAAGGCTGTACGCGGTCTATCCGCAAGGTGCTCAAGCTGGACAGACTGTCGACGTCTCAGCTTCGAACGGTGCCGATCTGGACGAACTGAACCAGATGATATTCAGCCATCCCGGCATCAAGGCCGAGCACAAAACGGGTAACACGTTTGCGGTCGCAGTTGCCGCCGACGTTCCGACTGGTATTTACGAAGCACGGGTGCACGGATTGTACGGAACCAGCAACCCACGCTGCTTTGTCGTGGGCTCGCTGCCTGAAGTGCTGGAAGTTGACGCCAACAACACGACTGAAACCGCTCAGCCACTTGAGATCGGGAGCGTTGTTAACGGCCTGTCGAACCGGGCAGCCGATGTCGATTTCTACAAGGTCACCGGAAAGAAAGGTCAGCGTTTGCTGATCGAGTGTCAGGCTCTACGGATCGACTCAAAGTTTCAGGCTGAATTGGGAATCTACAACGTCGCAGGCCGCCGCCTTGGACGCAGCATTTCACGGCAACGGACTCACGATCCAGTGCTGGACATTACTCTGCCCGAAGACGGTGAATACTTCGTTCGGTCGACTGATTTCGTCTACGGCGGTAGCAACGACCACGGCTACCGTTTAAAGATTCACTCGGGTCCGTACATTGATCTCATCATTCCACCGGCCGGAGTTCCCGGCAGCACGTCGAAGTACACGCTTCTTGGTCGCAACCTCCCTGGCTCGCAGCCCGCAGGTATCGGTGCCGACGGTCGTCAGCTTGAGAAACTGGTCGTCGACATCACTCTTCCGAATACACCTCAGACGTTAACTCCGGGGCCAACGGCCTTTTCATTCGAGGCAACGATCGATGGCGCCAGCTACGTTTACAAAGGAGCCAACGGAGTCGCTAATCCAGTGACGATCGCGTTCGCTCCACTGGCTTTAAAGGCGGAAATCGAGCCGAACAATGATGCGGCGACCGCGCAGAAGATAACCGTGCCTGGCGAGTTTTCAGGTCAGTTTCAGAAGCGATCGGACGTTGATCAGTTCGAGTTCGAAGCGAAAGCGGGGCAGGTCTTCTGGATTGAAGTCTTTGGCCAGCAACTGAGCCGACTGACCGATCCGTTCCTCACGGTCGAACAGGTCACGGAAAAAGACGGAACCGAGACGGTGAAGCGGCTGACTGCCCAGGACGACGAGGCGAAAAACTCGATTGCCAACCTGTTCGATACGATCCACAACGACCCCAGCTACCGTCTCGTGATTCCGGCCGATGGTTTCTATCGGGTCACTCTCAGGGATCGGTATTGGGAGTCACGCGGAAGTCCGGAGTTACAATATCACCTCGCTATTCGGGACGAAACGCCAGATTATCGACTCGTGGTCATCCCGCCAGCTCCATTGGCGAACATTGCGGCCGGCTACCAGACGTGGGCACTCGGCCTGCGGCGAGGTGAGAATCTGCACGTTGAAGTGGCAGCCATCCGAAAGCACGGGTGCAAGGGTATGATCGACGTTTCAGCAGAGGGGCTACCGGCAGGTGTTACCTGCAAGGGAGCCAGCATCAGCGGTAATGAAACGTCGGCCACGCTAGTTTTCTCGGCCAGTGAAGATGTCAAGCCGGGTAACCATGTAATCAGAATCTCTGGGACGTCAAAAATTGAATCGGATGCGGCGGTAAAAGCCGTCGCAGCGTCGCAGGCAGCTCAGACGAAAGCGAGGACCGCGTTGCCGGCACTCGATACGGCATTGCAGAAGACCGTTGATCCAAAGACGAAAGCCGAAGCTGCTCGCAAGGTCGCTGAAGCCACAGCAAACGCAGACGCTGCTGCCGGCAAGGCGGCAAGTGTTGGTAAGGTTGCTGCCGACAAGAAACTCGTTGATGCACAGGCAACGGCGAAAACTGCAGTAGCGGAGAAGGCGGCCGCAGACAAAGCCGACGTTATCGCGAAGGCGGCGGTTGCCAAGGCGGATGCAGAATTGAAAGCAGCACAGCAGGAACTGGACAAGGACAAAGAGAATCAGACTTTAAAGGACAAACTGGCTGCAGTAACCACTGCCAGGGCGGAAGGCGACAAGACGCTGGTTGCATCCCAGGCAGCAGCAAAGGCCGCCGCCGAAAAGGTGACGGGAACTGCGGCTGCCGTGAAAGCAGCGGCTGCGGAATCGACGACGGCTCAGCAGGCATTCGTGAAAGCTGACGCGAAGGCAAAACAAACGGACGCTGCGTTGAAAGCTGCAGTTAAAGTCAACGATGCTGCGTTGGCTGCTTTTCGGAAGGCGGAGGCTGCAAAAAAAACCGGTGACGCGGCGATCGTGGCAGCGACAACCGATCTTGCTGCGAAACGAAAAGCGCAGGAAGCGGCAATTCGAGTCGTGTCTCATCCAGCTCGAACGGGCACCGTCGTGTGGAACGGCACTGCCGCTCAGCCGGCTGTTTCGCGAGTTTCTGACGACCTGACGCTGTCCATCATGGAAGAAGTTGCCCCTTACCAGGTTGCCGCCAATGTTGATCGTCAATTGCTCAGCCACAACCGGCAGTTGCTGATTCCGGTCAAACTTACGAAGCGGAACGGTTTCGACAACAAGGTCCAGCTCACTTTTCAGAAGGTCCCGAAAAACCTTCAGGTTCAGAATCTGGCCATCGACAAAGGCAAGGACGAAGCACTGTTGAGAGTGTTTGTTCCGGCGACGGTCGCCGAAGGAACTTACACGCTGTTTCTGCAGGCTACCGGGCAGGTTTCGTATCAGAAGAATTTAAAACGGCTTGAACGGGCTACTACTGCTCAAAAGGTGGCGGTCGACGCTCTCAAGGTCGCGACCGATGCCGCTGCCGCCGCGAAGACGGCTGCCGATGCGGGGACGAAGGGCTTGGCGACGGCGACGTCTGCTCAGAAAGCTGCTGTACCGAAAGCCGCTGCCGCTATGAAAGCACTCGTGGCCGCTCAGGCTGCGGAAAATGCTGTGGTAACCGCAAAGGTGGCGGCTGACAAAGCGGCGGCAGATGCTCAGGCGAAACTTGAGCTAGCCAGTAAAGCGGCGGAAGCAGCCAAAGCAGCCATCGAAAAAGACAAGGGAAATACGGAACTGACGAAACAGCATGCCGCGGCTCAGAAGGCTCAATCAGACACTCAAGTGACGTTGGACGCAGCTCAGAAAGCAGCAACCGCAGCGGCCACGAAAGTGACAGACGCGCAGAAAGTGTCGGTGACGGCGACTGCTGCATCGACGGCCGCCGCTAAGGGATTGACCGACGCCCAGGCTGCGTTGCTGGCTGCAACAGAAGCGAAAAAGAAAAGTGACGCGGCGAAGGCAGCCGCAGATGCCAAGGTCAAGGAAGCGACGACTAAAAAGACCGCAGCGGACAATGAACACAAAGCCGCGACGGCCTATTCAAAAGCGGCCAATCGGAATGTCTATGCTCCGTCGACGCCCATTGTCATTTCAGTGCGCAAAGGTGCGTTTACTCTGACGGTGGCAGGAGGAGGCAATCTGAAAAAAGGTGCAACGGTCGACGTTAAAGTCACGCTCAAGCGGGATAAAGATTTTGTTGGTCCGGTAACTGTAGAGCTCGCCGTGCCTCCTGGAACGGCTGGACTTTCAGCAACACCGATCACGATTGCCGCAGATCAGACGGAAGCTGTCCTGAAGGTGTCCGCTGCTGCGGACGCCACCGAAGGAGACATCGCGAACCTTGTTGTTCGCGGATCAACTGATTGGAACGGACCGGTCTCTGCAGACCAAACCGTTAAACTCAAAGTGGTGAAGTAACATCTATTGTTCGGCGTTTGCCGATTTGCGAGGTATTCGATGATTCGGTCACTAACTTTCGTCTTGCTGTCTGTTTTCATTGTCGCTCCGGCACTTGCTGCCGATGAAAAATCCAGCAAGCCGATTGAACCTGAAAAGGTTTCGTTGGGTCGGCCCGTCAGTTTCGAAAAAGATATTCGAGACATTTTTGAACTCAATTGCGTCGCCTGCCACTACGAAGGTGGTGCCGAAAGCCGACTCGTCCTCGAAGACGCAGCGGCGATGATCAAGGGTGGTAAACGCGGAGCGGGCATCGTCCCCGGGAAGCCGGACGAGAGCCTGATCTACCTCGTGGCAGCTCGTAAGAAAGCGCCGCACATGCCGCCACTGCCTAACAAGGTTGAGGCTGCGGCTCTGACACCAAAAGAGCTCGGGGTACTTCGACAGTGGATTATTGAGGGGTCTCAGTCGGACGGCACGAGTACAGGTACCGAGGTCAACTGGCAGCCGATTCCCTCCGGGATGAATGCCAGCTATGCCGTCGCGCTGTCACCTTGGGCCGACAACGTGGCGGCCAGCCGAGCCAACCAACTGAGCATTCTCGGAGTGCATACGGGCGACGAAGTGAAGCTACTGGATCCCAACCTGTTGACGATAAAGCTGGAAGATCAGGCGATGTATCCGGGAGGGGCGGCGCATCGAGACTTCGTGCATTCCGTCGCGTTCCATCCGAACGGCCGTATGCTTGCCTCTGGCGGCTTTCGAGTCGTCAAGCTGTGGGAGCAACCGCAGAATGTGCAGGCACTAAAGTCACCGCTGGGAGCAGTTGCTGCGGATGTCGATGTCCATGTCGCAAAGCAATTGGCCGCGTTTGGGACGCTGGAAAACACCGTCACTGTACGGTCGCTCGTGGATGGCAAAGAACTCAAGAAGCTGACAGGTCATACTGGCGCGGTTTTCGGAGTTGCGATCTCGGCTGATGGAACTCAAGTGGTGTCAGGCTCAGCTGATAAGACGGTTAAGATATGGTCGCTGGAAGCTGGTACGGTGACACGTCAGTTCGAAACGCCCGCACCGATAAACGATTTATGTCTGACACTTGATGGCAAACAGGTCATCACTGCCCATGAAGATAACCTGATTCGTGTGTGGAATATCGCCGCCCCGGATTCGGCTCCCGCCGAAGGTGAACCAGAGAAACCTGTGCGAGAGATCAAGGGACACAGCAAGCCGGTACGATCAATCGCCCTGATTCTTCCAGCGGGAACGCAATTTGTGTCTGGCTCAGATGACAACACCGCGAGGATCTGGACTCTGGCGAACGGTGCTGCCGTTCGGTCGTTGAATCACGGCGGACCAGTTGTTTCCGTAGCCGCACGTCCCGACGGTAAGTTCCTTGCCTCGGCGAGTTCGAACAGCACAGCGAAGCTTTGGGATGCAGCTAATGGAAAGCAGATTGCTGAGTTGCGCGGGCATCTACCGAGTCAACGAGCTGACCTTGTTGCCAAAGAAGAAGCCGATCTGGCGAAGCAACTGGTCGCGCTTGGTGATAAAGCTCAGAAGGCCGCCGAAAAGAATGCAACTGAACGTGCAGATGCGGTGAAGAAGTCGAATGAGGCCAAAACAAAAGCCGACAAAGCCGTAGCCGATCAAAAGAAAAAGCGGGACGACTCGAAAGGCAAGGCCGACGAAGGAAAGAAAAAGGTAGACGCAGGAACGAAAACGTCAGCCGCCGCACAAACGAAAGCCGATGAATCGAAGAAGAGTGCCGACGCGGCGACGGCAGGACTGGCGACCGCCACGGCTGCCAGCAAAGCTGCTGTTTCGAAAGCTGCCGCCGCAACGCAAGTCCTGGTTGCCGCACAGGCTGCGGAAAAAATAGCTGTGGCTGCCAAGGCAACGGCCGCCAAAGCTGCGGCAGATGCAATGGCGAAGCTTGATCAAGCCAGTAAGGCGGCAGAAGCAGCCAAAGCGGCAAGCGAGAAAGACAAGGAAAATGCGGAACTCACGAAGCTACTTACTGCGGCTCAGAAGGCACAAGCAGACGCTCAAGTGGCGTTTGATGTAGCTCAGAAGGCGGCGACGGTAGCAGCTACGAAAGCGACGGCCGCTCAGAAATCAACGGCAACGGCAACGGCAGCGTCGACGGCCAGTGCAAAGGTTTCGGCAGATGCTCAGGCCGCATTGGTGGCTGCAACCGAAGCTAAAAAGAAGGGCGACGCTGCGAAAACTCAAGCCGATGCTGATGTCAAAGCGCAAACTGCTGCCTTGAAGGCTCTTACGGATGCTCAGAAAAAGCTGGATGACGAATTGAAAAAGCAGGAAGACGAACTGAAGAAGCAGGAAGAAGCTCTCAAGTCGGCTGCAAGAAGCGTTGACCTCGGGATCAAGGCAGATGCTAAAGCGAAGACTGACTCGGCCGCCGCTAAGGCTGCTCATACAAAAGCACAGGAAGTCCAGAAGGCTCAGGACGAGGCGTATAAGAAAGCTCAGGAAGCAACGAAGGCCGCAGAAAAACCATTGACGGCGGTTGCTTTTTCGACAGACGGAAAGCGACTGGCCACTTCAGCAGACGACGGATTGATCACGGTCTGGTCAGGCGATGCGGGGCTTCCACTGGACGTGATCAAGGGCGGTCCGTCTGGCGTACTGGCATTTTCGTCGGAGTCGATGCTGATTGCCGCCGGCGATGATCAGGTAGCTGTTGTGTGGGATACCAATCCAGCATGGAAGCTGATCGCGCAACTTGGTGCTGCGGCCGACGATCCGCTCAACATCTCGGCGTCGGTATTCGAGTTTCGAGTTCTGTCATTGGCTTTCAGCCCGGATGGCAGTCGCTTGGCGACTGGTGGCGGTGAGCCTTCACGAAGCGGCGAACTACTGATTTGGGACGTCGCAAAACGTGAACTGGTTCGTGAAATCGAAGATGCTCACAGTGATACCGTCTTTGGCATTGAATTTTCCAGGGACGGCAGGCAGATCGTCAGTGGAGCGGCTGATAAGTTTGTGAAGATTCATGATGTTGAAACTGGCAATCACGTTCGGTCTTTCGAAGGGCACACGCATCATGTCATGGGCGTGTCCTGGCAGGCCGATGGCAGCACGCTGGTCAGTGCCGGAGCGGACAATGCTATCAAGGTCTGGAATGTTGAAACCGGAGAGCAGATTCGAACGATCGCCGGGTACACCAAGCAGGTGACGTCGATCCGGTTTGAAGGTATTGGCGGCAATATCATCAGCAGCGGTGGCGACAAGACTGTTCGCCAGTTCACCGTATCCAACGGTCGTGCCGTTCGAAGTTTCAGCGGTGGGACGGACTTCATGTACGCCGCGGACGCCTCGCGAGACGGAAAGTTGATAGTTGCTGGCGGTCAAGACGGTGTTGTGCGCGTCTGGGATGGAACTAACGGGCAGGTGATCCGCAGTTTCGAACCACCTGCCGTCGCGTCTGAGTCGGCTCAGGCGAGCACGGGAAAGTGAAGCTGCCTGTTTGCTGGTTCCGTGTTGAGGAACCAGAAATCGTGGTTAGTTGATTGGTCCAGCCTCGACAAGCGTCACAAGTCGTGCGAGTTCAGGTGCAGAAGCCACCTGCATTTTCTCATGTACAATGCTGCGCCGGCGATCAACAGTCCGCATGCTTATTTCGAGTTCCGTCGAAATTACTTTGTTCGGTTGACCAGCAATCATGAGTTCTAGAACGTCCATCTCACCTTCTAAAAGTGAAGCAAGCCGCTCTTGAATGGAGTTTATCTCGGTGGTTCGTTCTCGGTTTTCAACAAACTGGTCGAGCCCTCGCCGCACGGCATCCAGAAATTTGTTTGCGGCGTACGGCTTTTGAAGCAACGTGATGGCTCCGTTTTTCATGATTTCCACAGTTGTCGACACATTTGCATGGCCGCTGACAACGATCAGTGGCAGTGTTGAATTACTGGCGACCAGCTTGCGTTGTAAATCAAGGCCGCTCATTCCAGACAACTTCAGATCTGTAACCACACAGCCTGCGCTGTGAGGGGTAAGCGAGTTCATGAATGCCTCAGCTGAAGAAAATGTCTCCGCTGAGATACCGGCGGCTGTCAACAACGCAAGCTGCGAGTGTAGGATTGATTCGTCATCGTCAACCAGATAGACGATTACGTCGCATTGAGTCATGGTGCTTTTCATTGGTGACTTTCTTTGTACGCGGCAAGCTAAACCGAAATCTTGCGTCGGAATTCGGTGCTTCGTCCACCGTAGTCGTTCCAGTTTGTGACTTAATTATGTCACTGCAAATCGTCAGACCCATGTCGATTCCGCTGGTCGTGGACGTGCAAAATAGATCAAAGAATTGATCCTCTGCATCAATCAGTAGACGTGGTCCACTATCAATAATCACGATCAAAACAGGGTCTTCGTTTTCTGTAATGTTGATCCACAGTTTTCGTTTATCGGCTGGTTGTGACTGGAGTGCATAACAAGGATTTGCGGTTAGATTAACTATGATCTGTTGAAACTAG
>CALGTK010000162.1 GCA_937904325.1 uncultured Planctomyces sp. | reverse complement strand
AGTAGTCGGCCATGCTTTGTATTTTGTCCCGACAGACGCAGTCATTGGGATGTGTTGGCTGCCATCGATACGGAGTGCCGTCTGCATTTACTTGTTTTGTTCCTGGTCCAACAGACGGGTAAACTGCTGGCAATCGAGTTGCGCAGTGGCTGAAGCGTAGCCGTTCACTCCATTGGATCAGGTTATGACTGATACGTCCGCAGGTATCGCTCACATCATTTCGCCAGTATTTTGTGTGTGCGTGCTCGTTACACTCAGCGTTACAGCACAGGATTCTCCACCGACCGGCTACAACAAGAGACCTGTTCATGCAGCAAAAGCGGCATCGGCGTATCAGGTGAACCTGAAGAAATATGCTGACGTGAAACATGTACTCGTACTGCCGGGGCTGACCGCCAACCGTAAGGAACAACGTGTTGACGTCTTTGCTGAAGCTACGGGGATTGAAACTGGGATGATTGTCGAGTTTCTCCTGATTGATGCTGCCAGCAGCAAAGGATACGAAGCACTGATCTGGTCGCACGCACGGCCAAGTGACATTCACCGCGCGCTTGAGTTTATCGGTATGCAGCCTGGCAAACCGTTTCATCCCGGCAGGCTTCGGTTCTGGCCAAAAGGTGAACGTGTGCTGACGGGTATTGGTGCGACTGGTAACAACGACCGGATTCCGCTTGAAAGTCTGATTGTTGATCGGACAGCCAACCACAGCCTGCCGGTGACTGGCTTTGTATTTGCCGGATCGATGATGGTGCACAAGTCGGAGATACCGGATGAGAAGGCCTATGCCGCCGACGTCATGGATCCCCGATCAGTCGCTTCCATTTACAACGACTCGACTGCCGTGCTGGACGTACCACGACGCGCCCTGCAGAACCATGTTTACGGGCGACAACGAGTGGCGCCGACATATCAGTTTAAGCAAAATGAACGACTGACTGTCACGCTCGAACCCGAATACAAGTCTGGCAAAAAACGCGTCGCAGATATTTCACTCAGTGTGACACCAGTAAAAAAGGGTACGACGAATCTGTCGGTTGAATTTACACTGACTGACGTCAGCGGCCGATCGATACTCAAACGACAGACTCTGGCTGAGGTACTGGTTGTCTTTGGTGCAATGAAACGTGACGGGCGTGATCCATTTGTCTCAGTGCATTTCTCTGCCGAGTTGAAGCTTGGAGCGGTGCGGCACGTCTGTCGTGTGCTTCAGGCGATTGATACCGAACGAGGTATCCGGGTTGAACCGCCTGCCAGACAGCAGTTGTACTACGAGGCGTTCCTGCCGGACGCTCAATTGCTCGATCGTGATACGCGAATCACAGATCCATGGGAAGTCCATCTGAGACGCGATGACAATGACCACATTGTGGCCAAGGTGGTCAGGCACAAATTGAAGTTTGTGGATGGAAAACGAGAAGAGTCAGTCATCTCGCAGGACGCCCTGCTTGCTCGCGACCTCCGCAGACACCTGGATGCAGAAGCGGCCCTGCGGAAATCTGCCGGGCAACGTCCCGGGTCGCGTGTGCTCATCGTGTTCGGGAAATCGGACATGGCCTATCGGGAACTTGTTGATTTTCTAACGCCGGCGATGGCGACACACAATGTGATCCACGTCTTTCTGGATGCGAAAGCGAAAAATCGAAAATAACGTCGGGCAGGTTATCTTAACACTGCTTCTTCAGTGCATTCTCGACCGACACGGGACGGGTGTGTCTGGAATTCCCTTTGGTCCCGGTGAGAACCGGGAGTCAGCCCCCTTAAGTGTGAAACTGCGATGTTCGCTGCTTGCGATACTCAGACGGCGTAACTCCCAGTTCGCGGACGAAGACCTCGTACATACGCATTGGTTCGCCGAACCCGACGTCGCGGGAAATGTTCGCGATCGGACGATCGGTCTGAGTGAGTTCTCGACGGGCTCGTTCAATACGCACACGGCGGATCTCGGCGGCGATGGGACGACCGAGATATTTGCTGAAACGGCGCTGCAGAGTACGCAGTTCTGTGGATACGGCTTTCGCCACATCGGAAGGGCCGATGCTCCGGTGACTCTGACCCGCAATAACTTCGAGGGCGCTGGCCACAAGGCTATCCTTGACGGCGAAGAAATCGGTTGACTCGCGAACAACCAGTCCCTGTGGCGGCAGCATGATGTGCTCGACAGAAAATGTTTTCGCTCCGCGGTCCTTTTCATCCATCAGCTGGTCCAGCAGACGGGCAGCTTCATAGCCAATTCGTTCATGTCCGATCTCCACGCTCGTGAGCGATGGTCGCGGATTCTCACAAAGCGTCTCCTCATTCGAGCCGGCGATGATGGCCACGTCTTCGGGGACACGCCAGCCACGCTCGCGACACATCTGCACAATCAGCCGGCCAGTCTGTTCTGTAGTAGACAGAATTCCAATAGGAAGCTTCCAGCCGTCCATCCATTTCGTAATTGTCTGTTCGGTTCGCCGCCAGTCGGCGACTGTGCGGTCGGTCCGCTGTGGAACCTGAGCAGTCACGCAGGTACAACCTGTTTCAGTGATAAGGCGACGAAACTGCTGAAGTTCGATGGTAGCCGCACGATTTCTGGGCGAGGTTACGACTGCGAAATTGCGGAATCCGCGTGACAACAGATGATCGGCACACAGACGTCCAGTAGCTGACGAATCTGCAAACACGCCAGGCAGTGACTCAAAGACGGGCGAACTGTGCCAGACGTTGACCACGGGTAAACCGTTTCGAGCGGAACGGTTGGCCAGCTGTGTTGTCGCACGAGCAATCACACCATCGTATCGCACGGCTTTCGTACGTCGGGCCGGAAGCGTGTCATAGGCAAACTCATCGATCGTCGACTCCCAGTCGTGCTCCTGAGCGTACCGCTGAGTCCCCGCGAACGTCCCCACATGACGCTTGTACGGCCATGTGAGGTCGAGCATCAGCGCCACACGGCGTCGTTCGGGCATATGTAATTGTCCTGCATTCGATAGTGTTTGTCGTTCAGGAGAATGTACTTCGAGTCGGATTCCGGGACAATGTGGTTTCTTTTTTGATACCTCATACAAACGCCTCTCATTCGAGGATGTCGGCAAACTCTTTATCAACGTGAAGTCGCTGTTTCTGCACAGTTTCGCACTCATCCGCCATTGAAAATGGCGTAAGCACACAAAAAGTGGAACACCATGCTTCATAATTCCACGTCAATTCCAGCTATTATTCTGAGCTCGCTGCTCGCCGTACCGGCGACTGCTGCTGACGAGGCCAGCCAGGAAATCACCTATCCAGGCGGAGCTTTCGCGAAGCTGGATACGTTCGAGGCTGTCGCGCTGGAAGATGCCGACAAGCTGTTCATCGAAAAAGACTACAAAGGGGCGTTCGCCGCCTATCAGGCGTACACGTTTGAGTTCGCGAAAGGTGATGCGCTGCCGTACGTGCTACTGCGGATGGGGCGTTGCCTGCACATCCTCGGCAAACGCAACACGGCCATCAAAGCCTACCAGGACGTGGTTGACTATTTTCCGGACGATGTCCGCTACGCGGCGACTGCCCTCTACTACATCGGTCAGTCTCACGCCCAGAACGGCAATGAAAGCAAGAGTCTCGCGACCTGGGCGCGACTGGTGAAAGACAGGGACTACGTCAATCAGCCGCGTTCCGGATCGGCGCTCGCCAGCCTCGCCACAGCGATGGAGAAACGAGGCAACTTTGAAGAAGCCACGTCCTATCGCTGGCGAACCGCTGTCGCATTCCGCGAAAGCAACGTCAACGCATCGACGGCAGCACGAAACAGCGTGGTTTACCATTATGTCGTACGGTCTCCGAATCAGCAGAAACTCCTTGAGTTCTGTCACGAAGTTGGCGGATTCGGCTGGCGTTCACCCATTGCAAAGCCTGAAGCCAGTCCGACCTACTGGTCACACGTCCTGCAAACTGCATTGAACGCACGAGTCGAAGTTGTCAAGAAGCAGGCTGCGTGTCGCTACTGGGCAGATCAGATGGGGGATCGATTCCCGGACAATGAAGCAGTCCGGATCAGTTGGATCGCCGCCATCGGTGTCTACGAGAAGGACGCTGCGAAGCAGGCCGAGCGGATGAAAACGCAATTCCGACTCAAGCCGGTGACTATCAATCGCGTAAGGGCCTGGCTTGCCCACTACCGTGACAGCAGTGCCCGCGCCGCCTTTTATGCCGAACAGGGTCAGCCGCTGGTCGCCAGCCTGAAGAACGAAGAAAAGCTGGCATTGGCCAATCACCTTTGGCATCCCTATCGCATGGTCACGGAAGCTGAGGCGGTGTATCGCAGCGTTCGCCACGACGGCATGGACGACGCGCAGTTGCGAAACCTGGCCAACTTTGCCGCCAATTTTGACGGCGAGGAAGGATTCCTGCGTTACGTTTCCCGGATGAAGAATCCGCTCTTTGCGACTCGGACACGGTTCGATTTTTACTACGCTCGCTCACCCCGCAACGGTGAGATGCAGCAGAAGGCTCTGTCCGAAGTTCCAGCTTTGGTAAAATCACCGGACCACGCTCAGCAAATCGTCTGGCCACACGCCACACTGCTGCAATGGCAGGGCGAACTCCAGGATGCCATCAAGCTCTACCAGGCCGCTAACCGCCAGCCAGATTCGACCTGGGCTGTCATCGGCTGCCGGGTGGCTCTGAAGCAATACGACAAGGCAATCAAACTGACACGCGAACTCGAGTCCCTCGGTGGCGCGACGGCAGCGTCCGCGTGTTTGAAAGCAGCCGACATCTACAAGGTTGCCGAACAAAAAGCGAAAGAAGTTCAGCAACTGCAACTGGTCCTGCGTCGCTACCCGAAGAGCGGGCAGTCGAGTTCAGCCCATGACCGTCTGGAGAGTTACGGAGTAAAGATCATCGGCGGCGAAGCAAAGGCAACGAATTAGCGGAAAGCACAGCAACGGCCTGGCAGGAAGCAAACAAAACAGAACCGCGAACAGAGAAAAGTCAGAACATCAGCCCCAACAAAATGTCTCACGACTTCTACCGAATCCACTTTGCCATACATGGTCATTTTACTGTGTCGTCATACGGAAGCAGGACATGCCAACCAAACACGTACTTACTCTGCTGGCAGCAACTGCGCTGTCCCTTCTCTCAGCGTCATTCAGCGCACTCGCTCAGGACGATGACAAGTCCACTGATCGCCGCGCCGCCCTGAATGTCGATCGCCGAGCAAAGCACTTGTTCGACAAGGCCATCGAACTGATGGAGTACAAACAGTACGATCGCGGTCTAACAATGCTGGACACGGTAATCCGTGACAACGAGGAAAACATCCTTGCCTATCAGGCTCACATGGCTAAAGGCCGCCACTTTCTCGAGCAGCGAAAATCCAAGGAAGCACTCAGTCATTTCCTGCTGCTGTCTCGATTGCTCGCGCCGCTTCCCGGCGAGGCTCCGTCGCCGGAAGAAACTGAACTTTACCGCGAAGCTCTATTCCAGGCCGGATTCTCGTACTACCAGTCCGGCCAGTACACGTCTGCCTTTCCAATGTTTCGTCAACTGACGGAAGTGGCCGGCAAGAGCAAATGGGCCAACAAGGCTTACTACTACATCGGCATGAGCCATTACAACCTGCGTAACTGGAACAAGGCCATCGACGCCCTGTCACTGGTTGGGACTGAGGTTGAAGAGACTGGCGACGACAAGATGGGGCGGGTTGAAATCGGCCAACGGTTTTACGCAAAGATTTCCGACGCGGATATTCCCGTACTGCGAAAGATTGGTAAAGACGTCAAGGCTCGGGTCCTTGTAAGTAGCGGTGACAGCGAAGTCCTGACGGGAATACCGGTCGCGGGAAAAAAGAATGAAGCGTTGACATCGGCGCCAACCGAAATCGGAATCGCGAAACCAGGCGATGGCATGCTGCAATTGTTCGGCGGCGACACGTTAACCGTCACCTACCTGGATGACAGCACGCTCGAGGGTAAAAAGAACATCGAACGGAGCGGGACTGTGAAGGCCGTGAGTACCGGAACAGTCGGTTTCTTCCTGGGCGATTTCTCGACGCCCGCGTACGTTGCATTCCCTGGACAACCGCAGGCACTGATGCTGCGGGATGCCGACCTCGACGTATCTCTGAAAGCCGAAACGATCACCATTACGGTGAAGTCCCTCTATAAGGTCGCAGCGGCCGACGCGGCGGAAGCCGGTGACGATGGTGTACTGGATATCTTTGCCGTTCAGGATAATGAAAAGGATGTCTGGAAAGAACGTGACTCGGTCACCATCACACTGATTGAGCGTGGAGCAGGTGACACGATTCGCACGGGTGTGTTCGTCAACAAAGTCAAGTTGGCGCCGCTGGCTGATGCCGTGCCCAATCAGCAGGACGAAATTCTGCATTGTGACGAACTCGACGAACTCGAAGTGAGTTACGTCGATAAAATGCACCTCTACGGCGACAAAGATCGTGAGACTAAAGCGAGGATCAAAGTATCGGGTTCTGTGAACTCGGGTGTCAGTGCCGATCAGTTCGTTGTCTTTGAAGCCGTACTTAAGGCGAGGAAAAATGCCGTTGAAGCCGAGGCACTTAACGGGCTGGGAACAATCTATAAGGAAATGGGGCTGGACGAACGTGCGGGGCAACGAGCAGAGGAAGCTCTGAAGAAAGTTGACACGATTATCCTTGACCGCAGGAAGCTCCCCAGCGGACTGGTCGAGCAGGCGTTCAGGCTCAAGTGGGAAAGTGAGATCCTCAAGGATGATTTCGTCGCGGCGACCGCCACCTGCCAGGCATTTAACCGGCTGTACCCGCAATCGGTGCTGGCCGACAAGGCACTGATGGCCTTGAGCAGTGCGCTGGCGGAAAAAGGTGAGTATACGGAAGCAGTCCGGAGTTATGGCCGGGTATTGGCGCTGCAGAATCCGATCTCGGCGGCCGAGGCTCAATTTCGCATTGGTGAGGTATTACAGAAACAGGTCGACAGGACATTCGAAGAGAAACATAAGAGCCGCTGGACAGAAGCGGGTCGAGTCGCTGCGACAGAGCGGCATCGGGCGATGGGGGGCGCGATTGCGGCGTTTCGCAAGGTGTATCAGACCTATCCGGAAAGCGCTTATGCAGCAAATGCTTTGAGCGAAGTCGTGCGGTTCTATGTGGACACCGAAGACTTCGCCGAAGCGTCAAATCTGCTGGAAACGGTTTTTGCCGATTTCCCGGATGCAGCGTTCCTCGACGAAATGCTCCTGCTATGGGCCCAGGTCGGATACCGCATGGGTGACAACGGGATCGCCCGGCAGAAGCTGCAGCAACTGATTTTTGATTATCCGTCCAGCAAACACGTCACCGAGGCCCAGAAAAAGCTGGCGGCTTTGAAGAGCGGTGGATGACTGGAGAGGAATCGTGGTAATTCATGCTCACGTCGCGAAGCGACTGTGGCAAACAGCTGGCGGCGTGAGATGACAGAAAAACGAATACACCACGATCCCTGGCCGCAAAACGTCGGCCGTAGATCGTTTGAGGAAAACATCGTGAGTCTCACATTGAACTCAATCCGAACTGCGTGCGTGCCGGATACCGGCAAATGCTGCCGCCGCTTTGCCGCTTCATGTATATGGGCGACGCTGTCCGTGGGCAGCCCGCCGCACGCGCG